>JACQEW010000093.1 GCA_016200365.1 Nitrospinota bacterium | reverse complement strand
GCAAGGCATGAACTGGAAGAAAAGACAGGCAAAAAGGTCGTCACCGAAGAGAGTTTTCTTTCGCCGTCTTCAAAAAAGGAATTGCCTGAGAAGTAAAAATAATTCATTTTGTTTATCAACCTAAAGGAAAAATAAACACTGAATAGTAAGTGGAATAATGGCAGAGAAAAACCAAAAACTTGAACTTACATGGATAGGCAAGGTTGAGCAGCCGAGACTGGAGCCGAGGGGCAAGAGCTGAAAAGTGCAGACCGCGTAGGTAGAAGAGTTGAAGAAATATCTACTGTGTGAAAGGAAGTGAATTATGCCAATGTACACTGATGTTTTAGGTCGTGTGAGAAACATAAACTTACGTCCCAGCAAGCCGTTATTACCGCTGTTCGAAGCCGTTGTGAATTCGTTTGATGCGATCGAAAGCGCGGGTGAAACGCATGGTCGGATTGAGATTATTGTGAATAGAGATTCTGCCTCTCTTCTCTTAAAAGCGGATCGGACAGCCCCCGATATAACTGGATTTGAGATTAAGGATAATGGCATCGGCTTTACAGATGATAGTCTTATATCTTTTCAGACTTCTGATACAACTTCTAAGGTCAAGAGAGGCGGTAAGGGAGTTGGTCGCTTTCTTTGGCTCGTTGCTTTTGACAAGGTGGAAATAGAGAGTCATTATGTTGATGCTGCTCAGATGAAGTATCGCCGGTTCTCCTTTGTGCCCAAAGGGGATGGAGTTGAAAATTTAGAGTCATCTTCTTCTGAAAAAAGGGAGTGCTCAACGGATGTCAGATTGATCGGCTTCAAAGACAGGTACGCCAAGACTTGCCCTAAAAAACCGGAGACATTAGCTGCCTATATTGTAGAACATTTCCTCTCCTACTTCTTCCGCAAAAATTGCCCATCAATAATTCTGAGGGACAATGGTAGCGACGAAATACTGAATCTGAATGATTTTTTTGAGCAAGAAATGGCAGCGAATTCAAAACTTGATCTGTATAAAATAAAATCTCAGGATTTTCTTATGCGTCATGTAAAGCTATATTCCTCGCATGCAAATGATCACTATATCCATTTTTGTGCATATGACCGAGTTGTGAAATCGGAAAAAATTACTGGTAGGCTGCCAGGGCTTATTAAACGACTGCAAGGCGAAGACGGACGGACTTTTGTTTATGCCTCATATGTAGAATCGGCAGTTCTTGATGCCTGTGTTACCTCTGAGAGGTCGGATTTCAATATCGCAGAAGATTTGCATGAATTACTGCCCGAAGAAGTTGTATGGAGCGAAATTAAAAAAGCCTCGATTGACCAGAGTGGTGCCTTTCTGAAAGCATTTACTGAGCCGGTCACAAAGAAAATTAAGGAGCGTCTTGAATCGTTCGTTGAAACTGAGGCACCAATGTATCGCCCAATAATGAATCATATCGCTGAAAACGTTGTTATATGTGATCCTGAAATAAAAAATGATGATCTTGATCTCAAGATGTATGAAGCTTATCAGTCCTTACAGTTAAAGGCAAAAGCCGATGGAAAAAGTCTAATGAAAGATATCGAAAGCGATACTGACTTTGAGGATTACGAGAATAAGCTAAAGGAATATTTTGACTTGGTAACTGCCTTAAATTCATCTGATTTGGCAAGATATGTATGTCACAGAAGGGCAGTACTTGATTTTCTTTATAAACAACTTACCATTAAAGATTCTGGCAAATATAGAACCGAAGACAGAATTCACGATATTATTTTTCCAAGAGGGTCAACCTCGGCTGAAGTTGAGTTTGACAAGCACAATCTCTGGCTTATAGACGAAAAACTGGCATATCACAAATTTTTGGCTTCCGACAAGCAACTCAGAACGATGAAACCACTGAAAAGTCATAGTAAAAAGGAGCCTGACATAATAGTGTTTGACAAGGCATGCGCTTTCTCGCCTTCTAAAGAAATGACTTTCCCTACAATTACGATAATTGAGTTTAAGCGACCTATGCGAGATGATTATACAAAAGACGACAATCCCTTCAATCAAGTTGTCGAATACATCGAAGCTATTAAGGCAGGAAAAGCGCGTACCACAGACGGCAGACAAATTCCTTTCCAACAAGGAATTCACTTTTTCTGTTATATAGTTTGTGATATTGCAGCATCCCTTGAGAAGCAAGCAAAATTTTTTGGCCTAGACAAAACTGCAGATGGGCAAGGTTTTTTCGGGTATCAAAAGAATTACGATGCATATTTTGAAGTCATTTCATATTCTAAGATGATTGCGGATGCAAAAATGCGTAATGCAGTACTTTTTGATAAATTAAATTTACCAACAAGTATCAGTTAGGCAATGACCAACAAACCCCAAAAACTCGAACTTACATGGATAGGCAAGGATGAGCAGCCGAGGCTGGAGCCGAGGATAGTGATTGAGGATGCTGAAAGGTCTTACGGCGATAAGAACAGCGGCAACATGCTCATTCACGGCGACAACCTTCTTGCGCTCAAGGCGCTTGAGCAGGACTTTGCAGGACAGATAAAGTGCGCAGCTATTGATCCGCCATACAACACCGGCAATGCCTTTGAGCATTATGACGACGGACTGGAGCATTCCATCTGGCTGAGTCTGATGAAGCCGAGGATTGAGATGCTGCACAGGCTGTTAAGCAATGACGGAACTCTTTGGATTTCCATTGACGATGATGAAAGCCATTATTTGAAGGTGCTTTGCGATGAGGTTTTCGGAAGAAAGAATTTTGTGAACAATGTGATATGGGAGAAGAAATTTTCTCCGCAGAACGATGCAAAGTGGCTTTCAGACAGCCACGACCATATTTTGGTTTATGCTAAAAATAAAGAAATCTGGAGACCAAATCTCTTGCCGAGAACTGATGAAATGGACTCCAGATACAAAAACCCTGATAATGACCCAAGAGGTATTTGGACATCTTCTGATTTAACTGTTAAAACTTATACTCCAAACACAGACTATCCAATTAAGCTGCCTTCTGGAAAAGTGGTAAACCCTACCGAATCAAGATGTTGGGCGGTGTCAAAAGACAAATTTGAGGAGTTGGTGGCGGATAATAGAATTTGGTTTGGGGAATCCGGCAACAACATGCCACGATTGAAAAGGTTTTTATCTGAAGTTCAAGAAGGTTCTGTTTCAAAAACAATCTGGTATAGAACAGAGGTTGGCGATAATCAAGAAGCAAAGCGAGAGATAAAAGCATTCAATAACGATGATGTCTTTACTACCCCTAAACCAGAACGTCTAATCCAGCGCATCCTCACTTTAGCCACCAACGAAGGCGACCTTGTTCTTGATTCCTTTCTCGGCTCCGGCACAACTGCCGCCGTTGCCCACAAGATGAACCGCCGATGGATTGGCATAGAGCTTGGCGAGCATTGTCACACTCATTGTCTGCCGCGATTGAAAAAGGTGGTTGACGGCACGGATGAGGGCGGTATATCTAAAGCTGTGAACTGGCAGGGCGGAGGCGGCTTCAAATATTACTATCTTGCCCCAAGCCTGCTGAAAGAAGACAAATACGGCAACTGGATTATTGATGAGCGGTATAATGCCAACATGCTTGCTGCTGCTATGGCAAAGCATGAGGGTTTTAAATATAGCCCGGATGAGGCTGTTTACTGGAAGCAGGGCAAGTCAACGGAAAAGGATTACATCTTCACCACTACAAAATTTGTTACTCTTGAATTTCTTGATAAAATCCATGACGAAATGCAGCCGGACGAAAGTTTGCTTATCTGCTGCAAGTCCTTCTCAAAGCCGTGTGAGAGCAGATACCCGAATATCACGGTTAAGAAAATTCCAAAGATGCTTTTAGGACGGTGCGAGTTTGGAAAAGAAGATTATAGTTTGAATATAGTGAATATGCCTGTTGAAACTGATACGGCAGAATCAGAAACGCATCATGAGACGAAAACGGCATTAAAGAAACCTAAACAGTCAGCACAGAAGTTGCCTTTGTTTGGCGAGGATGACAAATTATGAAGACCATCCGGTTTTTTGAATCAGGTGTGCAATCTGTACCGCAGATTACAGCATGGCATCTTGCCGATTTGGGAGAGTATCTTGGCAAGCAGAAGCTTTATGAGCGGCAGGCGCCGCAGAAGCTGAAGGCGCTGAAAGAACATGCCATTATTGAGAGCACGGTCTCTTCCAACAGAATTGAAGGCGTTAATGTTGCCCCTGCAAGGGTAAAGGAAGTGGTATTTGGCAGGGCGCATTTGCGGGACAGGGACGAGGAAGAGGTGCGCGGTTATCGCAAGGCGCTTGAACTACTTCATACAAAGTCCAGCGCCCTTGCGGTATCAGAAAACACTATTCGCAAACTTCATCGGTTAGCGCGGGGCGTCATCGGTTAGCGCGGGGCGGAATAGGCGATGCAGGGGAGTATAAAAGCAGAGACAGCGACATCATAGAGCGGTATCCGGATGGGAGGGAGCGTATCCGTTTTAAAACGGTTCCTGCGGGTGAAACTCCGCGATATGTGAAGCTGCTAATAAAGGCGTGGCAGGAGTGCATTAAAGAACGGTGGACGCATCCTTTAATAGCAATGGCGGCGTTTAATCTGGATTTTCTCTGCGTGCATCCATTCCGCGACGGAAACGGAAGGGTATCGCGTTTGCTTATGCTTTTGCAGTGTTATCACCTTGGCTATGAGGTCGGCCGGTATATCAGTCTTGAGCGCATTATAGAAGAGAATAAGCAGCGGTATTATGAAACCCTTGAGGAAAGTTCCAAAGGCTGGCATGACGGCAAACATGATCCATGGCCATACCTGAATTTTGTGCTCTCCATTCTTAAAACTGCATACAAGGAGTTTGAAGAAAGAGCTGGTTCAATAAGAAGCCCTCGGGGTTCTAAAACAGAGATGGTGCATCATGCTGTTCGTGCTATTGGCAGGGACTTTACTGTTGCGGATATAGAAAAGAAGTGTTCTATTGTCAGTAGGGATATGATACGAACAGTACTTAAAAGTATGCAGAAAGCCGGCGAGGTTGAATGTATTGGGCGAGGCCCGGGTGCATTATGGAAGATAAAGGGTAATACCTCTAAAAGAGGGTAATAAAGAGGGTAATAACTAAATGAACCGTATATCTCAATCCATCAGAAACAGATTAAGCCTTCGTCCGCCGCAGGCGGAGAGCCTGAATATATTGGCAGAGATGACAGAGAAACTGGATTTAAAGAAACACACCCCTAACCCCTCTCAAGAGGGTAATTTTCTAAAAGAGCAACTTGAAATCGTCAAGAACTCCTACCCTACCTGCACGGACTTTGAAAGAAACTTTCCTTCAATCTGTTTTGCATTGGCAACTGGCGTCGGGAAAACCAGATTAATGGGCGCTTTTGTTTCTTATCTGTATCTGTCAAAAGGCATCAGAAACTTTTTTGTCCTTGCCCCGAATCTTACCATTTACAACAAACTGATAGAGGACTTCTCCAATACTACTCATCCAAAATATGTATTTCAAGGCATCGGTGAGTTTGTCCATAATAATCCTGTAATCATCACAGGCGACAACTACAACTCCATAGGAGACCTTTATAAAGAGCAGGAGATAAGGATTAATGTTTTCAATATATCCAAGATAAGCTCAGAGATGCGGGGAGGAAAGCTCCCCCGCATAAAGAGGCTTTCGGAGTATCTTGGGGAGTCATACTTTAACTATCTTTCTAATCTTGACGACCTTGTTTTATTGATGGACGAATCCCATCATTACCGCGCGGACAGAGGCATGGAAGTTATCAATGAATTAAACCCTATTTTAGGACTGGAATTGACTGCGACTCCGCAGGTTGAGCGAAGCGGAGGGGCAATCAAGTTCAAAAATGTCGTTTATGAATATTCATTGGCAAAAGCAATACAGGACGGGTTTGTTAAAGAACCGGCAGTAGCAACACGAAAGGATTTTGACCCTTCACAATATAAGCCTGAAGATTTGGACAGAATAAAATTGGAAGACGGTATCCGTATCCATAAGGATACAAAGGTTGCTCTGGACATATTTGCAAGAGACAACAAAATGCCTATCGTCAAGCCCTTTGTATTGGTTGTTGCAAAGGATACCGACCATGCCTGCAAGCTGAGAGAACTGATTACTTCAATCGCTTTTTTTGAAGGCAGGTATGCCGGTAAAGTTATGGAAATCCATTCAAATCAGACTGGAGAAGAAAAGGATGAGAATATTGCCCAACTGCTTTCATTGGAAAATCCTGACAATAAAATTGAGATAGTCATCCATGTAAATATGCTCAAAGAGGGGTGGGATGTTACAAACCTCTATACCATAATTCCATTGAGGACAGCAGCCTCTACTACCTTACGGGAGCAGACCATTGGCAGGGGGCTGAGGCTTCCATACGGCAAAAGAACAGGTCATGATAAAGCCGATAAGCTTACTATTGTGGCGCATGATAAATTTCAGGAAATCATTGACGAGGCGAACAAGCCGGATTCTATTATTAGAAAAGAAAATATCATAACAATTGATGAGGAGGAATTAAACCAGCCTAAAGAGGTTATTACTGCTGTTTCAATTGTTGAGAAAAAAATTGAGGAACGGCAAAAAGCAATCGACACCATTATTGAACCTGAACAGAAGCAAAAGGCGCAGATAAGCCTTGAGGTTTATAAGACTATTCTCTCTACCTTGCCGGAGTTGAATAATAAAGTAGCGAATATTAACGAATTAAAGAAAGACGAAATCAAACAGATAGCCGTTGAAAAAATAAAAGAGAAGATTGCCGGCATGCCACAGCAGGCACTGTTTGCAGCGGATATGATTCGTGAGGCAGAAGCAGCTTATGAGACAGTGGTAGATGAGTTTACCGCTAACATTATAGAAATTCCACGAATCAGTATACAGCAGTCCAATGAGGTAAAATCAGGTTTTAAAGATTTTGACCTTGACACTAAAAACCTGAATTATCAGCCTGTTTCAGAAGAAATCCTTATCAAAAAGCTAAGAGAGCAGGAAAACAGCATTGACATTGTTATAGGCAAGGGCAGGATTATCATTGATACGCCTGAGAGGATTATTGTTAATGAACTCATCAACTACCCTGAAATAGATTATGATGAGCAGGCGGATTTGCTGTTTAAGCTGGCAGGTCAGGCAATTAAAAAATTCAGAACATATCTCAACGAGGATGATTTAATGAATGTAGTTCAATACCACAAAAAG
This sequence comes from Nitrospinota bacterium, assembly GCA_016200365.1. Lineage (GTDB taxonomy): Bacteria > Nitrospinota > Nitrospinia > UBA9942 > UBA9942 > JACQEW01. The sequence continues at coordinate 3,611 of JACQEW010000093.1, read as the reverse complement.
GAGATTAGCGGATACATTCATTCTCAGTTAATGGAGTATTTCTATTGTGAGTCTCCGAGTTTTGAAAAACCGATTGTAAAACCTTTTACTAAAATTGAAGAACATAACTTTTCAAAATATACAAAGGACAGCATCCATCACTTTACCGATACCATAACTCCAACAAGTGCTATTCCGAGCAAGGTGTTCAGCGGTTTTAGAAAAGCCTGCCACAGCCTTTATAAGTTTGACTCCAAGACAGAAAAAGACTTTGCGATAATTCTGGAGCATGATAAGGCGGTTCTGAAATGGCTGAGACCGGCGCAGCGGCAGTTTCATATCTATTGGAAGCATAATTCCAGCCCATATCATCCTGATTTTGTAGCAGAGACAGCGGATATGATTTATATGGTAGAAACCAAAAAAGAGGGCGATATTGAATCATCAGATGTTCAGGAAAAATCACAGGCAGCATTGCAGTATTGCAGGCACGCAACCAATTTCACCGCTCAAAATGGCGGCAAGCCGTGGGAATATGCCCTGATTCCGCATAATGCCGTTCAGGCAAATATGGGTTTTGAGTATTTGGTAAAGGTTTATGAAAAGAAACCTGTGTGAGGTTATTAGATGAAACTTTGGGGGAATTATGATTATTACAAAACAGAAATCATTAGATGAGATTCTTGGGATGATGGAAGGGAAAAAATCGGTATTTATCGTAGGCTGTGGCGAGTGTGCGACTACTTGCAGGACAGGAGGGGAAAAAGAGGCGGCTGAGATGTCAGCAAAGCTGATTGAGAAGGGCAAGACTGTAACAGGTTCTGTGATAATTACTGCACCCTGTCTTGAACTCGATACACGGAGGGTCTTGCGGCAGAATAAGGATGCAATTGAAAAGACTGAAGCCATACTTGTCCTTGCATGCGGTGCAGGAACACAGTCGGTTGCAGAGGCTGCAATATGCAATGTATATCCCGGATGCGACAGTCTTTTCCTTGGCAATGTATTCAGGCATCAGCACTTTTATGAAAAATGCTCCACCTGCGGGGAGTGTGTCATCGGATATTACGGAGGCATCTGCCCTGTAACAAGATGCTCAAAAAGCTTGCTAAATGGACCCTGCGGAGGGAGCATGCAGGGTAAATGTGAGGTAGACAACAAAAAGGAGTGTGCATGGATTATGATATATGAAAGGATGAAGAAAACTAACAGTCTCGATAATTTAACGAAGGTGTTTCCTGCAAAAAATCATAGCGCAGGGACAAGTCCGGGGATGGTAATAAATGCAGGGATTAGGGGTTAGGGATAATGAATTTATTTAAAGAGGCATTTGATAAAAAAGATTTTGTAGTTACTGCTGAAATTCCGCCTCCTAAGGGCAGCAATGTAATTCCAAGCCTTGAAATAGCTAAAAAGGTTTTAGGAAAGGTGGACGGCGTCAATGTTACGGACAACCAGAGGGGTATTATGAGGATGTGCCCTCTGGCATTCAGTCATCTACTCAAAGAGATGGGGCATAATCCAATAATGCAGGTCTGCACAAGGGACAGGAATAGACTTGCCTTGCAATCCGACATGCTCGGGGCTTCTGCACTCGGAATAGAAAATATCTGTATTATGACAGGCGACCATCCAAAACTTGGAAACCACCCAGATGCAAAACCGGTATTTGATTTAGACTCTGTTCAGCTTACGAAAGCAATCAAAGAACTGAAAAAGGGTGTAAATATGGCGGGCAAAAAATTGGACGGTGCGCCGGAATTTTTTATAGGCGGGGTTATAAATCCATTCTTTGAACCCGTTGAGCTTGAGTTAATAAAATTGAGAAAGAAGATCGCCGCAGGGGCAGAATTTTTCCAGACCCAGCCGTTCTTTGAGAGGGAATCACTGGATAAATTTATCGAGCAGGTGAAAGGAATAGATACAAAATTTCTTATAGGAATCTCCCCTCTTAAATCTGTAAAGATGATTGATTTTATGAACGAAAAGGTTTTAAACAAAAAAATCCCTGACGCCATCAAGAAAAGAATAGAGGCATCGGAAAATCAAACAGAGGAAGGTATAAAGATTGCCGCTGAATTTATCAGAGCAATAAGAGGTCTTGTTAAAGGCATTCACATCATGCCCATAGGCATTGAATCCTATCTGCCTCATATGTTAGAGGAGGCAGGGCTGTAGATTTGACAACAGTTATCTCTTATGATACTTTCAGATTAGATTTTTGCTCTAATGCCGGGGTGGCGGAATAGGTAGACGCAAGGGACTTAAAATCCCTCGGCGGGTAACTGCCGTGCCGGTTCGATTCCGGCCCTCGGCACTCTTCAATGAGGGAATCAATATGGCAAAAATATTCAAAGAAATTGACCCTCAGCAAATCAAGGGCAACCCCTTTAAGCTTATCGGAAAGGATTGGATGCTGATTACCGCAGGCACTCCGGAATCCTTCAACACAATGACTGCAAACTGGGGAGGGCTCGGATTCCTGTGGAATAAAAATGTCTGCTTCTGCGTGGTAAGACCAACACGGCATACCTATAATTTTATAGACAAGTCGGGGTATTTTACGCTTTCTTTCTTCGAGGAGAAATACAGGGAAATCCTGAATTTCTGCGGCTCGACATCCGGTAAGAATGTGAACAAAGTGGCTGAAACAGGTCTAACCCCGGTAACAGGCAAAGATGCTATTTACTTTGAAGAAGCCCGTCTCGTGCTTGAATGCAGGAAGATATATTTTCATGACATCAACCCGAAACATTTCTTATACCCCGAAATTGACGGCTTTTATCCGAAAAAGGATTATCACAGAATGTATATAGGGGAGATAATCAGATGTCTTGTGAAGGATTAATGATAAATCTTTAAGCTGTGATTCATAACACACCCGGATACTTGAATCTCCTCAATACAGGTGAATTGCAGAAGCGGGCTTCAAATCTGGAGGAATTGCTTAATAACTGCACGTTCTGCCCGCGTAACTGCCATGTCAACCGTAAGGCAGGCGAGCTTGGGTTCTGCCGTTCAGGTTATCTCCCTATAGTCTCCAGTTATTGTATCCATCATGGCGAGGAGCCTGTGATTTCGGGAACCAGAGGCTCCGGCGCGATATTTTTCGGCAATTGCAATCTCCGCTGCATCTTCTGTCAGAATCACCAAATATCCCAGCCCTTAACGCCGCAAAGACATAAAGAAGTAAGTTTCGATAGGCTTGCAGAGATTATGCTCGAATTGCAGTCTAAAGGTTGTCATAACATAAACCTCGTTTCCCCATCGCACTTTACCGCCCAAATCGTTAATGCCGTCGAGATTGCGGCTCAAAGGGGACTTGAAATTCCTCTTGTATACAATACAAACGGCTATGATTCACTCGAAACCCTGAAGCTCCTCGATGGCATAATTGACATTTATCTTCCGGACATTAAATACAGCGACGACATGAACTCCTTTGAATATTCAGGGGCAAAGGATTATGTAAGACATTCACGGGCAGCAATACTCGAGATGAAAAGACAGGCAGGCAATCTCGTTGTCAGCGATGACGGAATTGCGGTAAAGGGCTTGCTCATCAGACACCTTGTCCTGCCTAATGGACTTGCAGGAAGCAAGGATAGCTTGAATTTTATAAGCGAGAATAT
>JACQEW010000092.1 GCA_016200365.1 Nitrospinota bacterium | reverse complement strand
CAAGCACTATACCCCTTTAAATGCCGATTGGGAAAATCTTTACCAAGTCCCTCAATTGCTTGTAAGGCTTCTTTTGATAACGTCGAAGAGGATGAGAAAAAGTAGGGAGATAAAGAAGCAGCAAGATAGTCGCTATTGCCTGCAATGAGACGATTGGCTCTTTGCAAAGCGATTTTACCCTCGGGAGTTTCTGGATAAAGTTCATAAAAAGCAAAACATGGATTCCCGCATCAAGCATGCCCTCGAAGGTCTTAATCGAGGGTGCGGAATGACATTTTGAAAGTAAAACCATATTCTACCCCTCACCCAAAGGGAGAGGGAATAATTGGGTTATCTTGGGCAAAATATACCACACTAAAATATTTTGTCAAGAATTTTTACGGAATTTTTAGTAGATCTGTTTTTCCTGTCTTTTTCTGTCTCCAATAATGTTTGAGTAAGAACTACCAAATTGATTTACAGTTTTGATCTCAATTACATTATCCCTACACTGCGAAGTATCTCTGCCAACCTTGGCTCTTTATGAGCATACTCTTTTAATACCCTTTCAACTTTATCCTCCCTCTCCTCAAGTTCTTTATTCTTCTTTATCGCGGGCGATAAGGCTGACCTCCTATCCCATAGAACAAAGCCAATCAGCGTAAACATCCCGGCAAACAGGATACCAAACCCCCATAACATAAAGTCCTTTAAATCTGCAATCTGTCTGTTTGTGGAATCAAACTGTTTGTTTGTGGAATCAAACTGTTTGTTTGTGGAATCCTTCAAATCTGCAATCTGGTGCTGTAAACCCTTAATCTCCGCTCTGATCTCTTTTATCTCGCCCTTTACCTCTGCCTCCAGCCTTTTAATATCTGCACGAATTTCTTTAATATCGCCTCGTATATCAGCCAATCCCTCTATTATCTCCCTATCACTAATCTTTGGTGCAACTTCTACTGCATGGGCATTGCTCACTATTGAAAACAAAATTATGGCAAGAATAATAGAAATAACTCCTTTTGGTTTATTAGGCATTTTAACCTCCCATATTATTTCCCCTTATTTTACAGCCTATAAATCTGTATTGTCAAGGATTGTTGCTCTGAATGTTGCTTTGAATTTTTTAGTCCGAAAATAACCTTTCAACGAATCATTCGTGGCTAAATTTTATAATTTCCTTTGCCAGAAATCTCCTTGCGCGGTTTATTCGTGAACGGACAGTTCCTATGGGGCATTCCTGAATCTCTGCTATCTCCTGATATGACAATCCCTCTATATCACAGAGTATTATTGCCATACGAAAATCTTCAGGAAGCTTGTTTAGAGCATTCTGGATGGATTCATCGAACCCCTCATCCAAAGCAGTTGATGAGTTGATGAGTTGATGAGTTGATGAATTTAACCCTTGCCCCTTGCCCCTTGCCCCTTGCCCCCTTAAATAATCCGCCTCTCTATTTTTCTTTTTTAGGCTATTTATAAATGTATTTTTTAATATCTTAAAGAGCCATGCCTTACAGTTTGTCCCCTCTTGAAACCGATGAAAAAACCTATAGGCAGATAAAAATACATCCTGAACAATGTCCTCTGCATCGGCTTTATTTCCTGTCATCCTGTATGCAAAATTATAGACGGCATTGAAATGAGGGATAGCAATATCCTCAAAATCCTGTCTTTTCTCATCCTCCATAATAATTTTATATAGTAAACAACAACCCCCTTTATTAAGGGGGACTATACCAGCCCTTCAATTTATGCGGTGAAATTCCCATAAAATAAAGCAAGATGAGAATCCAGTTTCTTAAAGTACAGTAAACTACACCTTCTTTATCCCATCTCCTTGACGATACGGTAATATAGTCAGGTAGTATAACAAATTTCCCCCTTTTTTTTAACTTCATCACAAATTCAACATCTTCCATAATAGGTATATGAGGGTATCCGCCAATCTTATAGAATATATCCCTCTTTACAAATATCCCCTGATCACCGTAGGCAATATTAAAAAACCTTGACCTTATATTAGCTATAGAAGATATAATTTTAAGGGAGATTCTATCTGAGTCTATTTTGAGTCTGAACGCACCTCCTATAACCCCCCTTTGCCCACCTTTAAAAAAGGGGGGATTCTCATTTCGCATCACTTCTATCATTCTCTGTATTCCCAACTCTGATATTATAGAATCGGTATGTAAAAATAGGAGCCAATCCCCTGTGGAAATACTCGCCCCTGAATTCATCTGTATTCCTCTCCCTGCTGCAGAAATGGAAACCAGCTCGGTAAATCTTTTTGCAACCTCTACGGTTTTATCTTTGCTGCCGCCATCAGCTACTATTATCTCGGCTGATAGCTCTTTTTTTATTAATGGAAGATTTTTTTCTATAGAAGACTCTTCGTTTAAGGTGGGGATAATTATGGAGAGCTTCATCTTTGAGCTTATAGCTTTTGGCTTTTAGCTGTTAGCTTATAGCTCAAAGCTCAAAGCTATAAGCTATAAGCTATTTATTTAGTTGAGCTTATCTGCCGCAGAATAATATTATTGATTTCCTTATAGAGGGTTTCCGAAAATTCCCCCTTTGGAATAAAGACCCTGTAATAATTGGATACATCGGTTAGGTCCTTAGGCGGATTTTCCGCCACATAACTGAATATTTTTTTAATGCCGTCCTGAGATTTATAATTCTCGCAAAAAAGCTCCCCCCAGCTTGTAGCATAAAATATCGTTGCCTCCTCTATCTTTTTTACCCACCGCTGGCTTAAAAAATTCACAACTATGAATATCTTCAGTTTTCGCGGCGCCGAAAGCAGGGCATCGTTCTGTAAATCTGCAATGTTTATGGGAGGGAAAAAAACCTGCATGTCCTTAATAAGAGTCTGTATTTCAGCTAATGAAATTGGTAATGGATTGGGTATCAGATAAAAAGAGGTTTTTTCGTCGCAGAGCCTATTATACACCAGCCATATTATTATGTCGAGTATATTGCCCCTCTTCAGCAGCTTATCACTCGCCATAGCTACCGTCTCCTTCGACAACTGCCCCCTGTACAGGCTCCAGACAGGCATCCTGTTTTTATCCATACCCGCACTAAAGGTCAGACGCTCCTGGAGTAATCCTTCTTCAAATGCCCTTTTTAAATATTCAACTTTATTTTCCTTTTTAGAATAAATGGCAAAAAGTTTCCTGCCCAGCACAGTAAGGTCAACATCGCTTATCTTTCTCTTTACATCGGCTTCATTTTTCATCTTATCGGTGAGGTTTTTATATGTCTCTATCATAAAGGAATGCACCTGATTGCCGAGTCTCAATACCTTTTCAAATCCCCAGTCCTGATAATTATTCAGCTCATCCAGAACCTCATTCCCCCACCCCCACTTTTCGACATAGCTCCTTATTACCATTTCTTTGTAACCTGCCTCTTTCTTTCTGGCTTCTGGCTTCTGGCTTCTGGCTTCTATCCTCTCCCCCGCCTTTATGTAAAAACATTTTCTGACGAGGTCAACCACATTCTTTCTTCCCTTGGTATTATGGTAATCGAGTATTCTGTCTATCATTATCAGATACGAATCTAAGGATTTACCCGAATCTGCGGAACTGAACACGCCTTTTTTAATATTATCGCAGAGGATCTCGTGGCTATACCCTGGGTCTATAAAGCTCTCAAGCAGTCCCATCTTGAGAACCGACTTATAAGGGCTCGACATCGCCTTGTTCATCTGCCAGAGTGCGGCGCCAAAATATTCATCCGCAGGTATATTCTCAAGATTCCCGAGGTCAACAAATCCCTGATAATCGAGGTCAATAGAGGTCTTCAATCCTTCTTTATATTTATTATATACATCGTTGGATGCGCCCACCGGCATTATCCACCAGAGGGGTATCTTCCCCGAGACAAATATGGATGTCCTGTAAAACTCCTCTTTCAGTATCCTCCCCTGCGACGAGCCTGCACTCTCTTTGTCGCTCTGTCCGAAATCGCATTTTTTAACCTTTTCAATATCCGTAGGAAAAAAATGCACCTCGGTTTCCTGCCTATCTGCCCACTCTTCTATAAGTCTAAGCTTCTTCTTTAATAACTCCAGCTCCTTTGGAGAAATAGCGGACTCATTGATACATACCCAGTAATCATAGTCAGATTTTTCATTCTGTGCAATTGAAGCTATGCTTCCCATAATCAGGAGGGATTCAACAGTATATTTTGAGGGGAATAATCTGGCAGCCCCTTCATCCAATATTTTACTGTCGGGAAAGAGCTCTTTAATCGCCGATTTCATTGTATCTGTCCATTCGAACAGATTTATTCCTCCCGGCAGTTCAGGGGCATCGAGAAAACCCGGAAAACCCTTCAAATTTGTATGAATGAGAAAGGGCACTGCATAAAAGGCTATTTTCCCTTTTTTATGAGATATGCCTATCGCCCTGTTTATTTTTTCCGTATTAAATAATTTGAATAACCGCTTATTTTTTATAAGTTCTTTTTCCATGTTAAAGATAGGGATTAGCGTATAGCGATTAGCGTTAAGTAAAAACCAACCCCTAATCTCTAACCGCTATACGCTAACCGCTAACCGCTAAAATAATTCCAGTTGTGCGTCTTCCATCCCTTCAAATTTTACAGGATAATTCCCGTCAAAACAGGCAGTGCAAAAATTATCCCTCGTCTCTTTAAAGATATTCAGCATACCCTCTATACTTAAATAAGAAAGGCTGTCTGCCGTAAGATACTTGCATATCTCGTCTATGGTATGGGTGGCTGCAATCAAATCCTTCCGGTTCGGCGTATCAATACCGTAAAAACACGGATGCGTCGTAGGCGGCGAGCTTATACGAACATGAACCTCTTTAGCCCCGGAATCCCTTAACATCTTCACAATCTTCCTGCTCGTAGTTCCCCTTACTATCGAATCGTCTATCACAATAACCCTCTTTCCAGCGATAACCTTTTTCACCGCATTCAGCTTCAGTTTAACTCCAAAGTGTCTTATTGCATCTTTAGGCTCAATGAATGTCCTTCCGACATAATGGCTCCTGATTAACCCCATCTCAAAGGGTATACCGGCTTCTAAAGAAAAACCCAGCGAAGCAGGCACACCGGAATCGGGAACAGGAATTACAATATCGGCATCAACCTTCGTCTCCCTTGCAAGCTGCCTCCCCAACTCCTGCCTTATAAAATTTACACTCTCTCCGAATATATCACTGTCAGGTCTTGCAAAATATATAAACTCAAATATACACTGTGCAATCTTTGAAACGGGGAAGGGCTTATAGCTTTGAATTCCATTCCGGTTTATAACTACAACCTCCCCCGGCTCAACTTCCCTCTCGATCTTTGCCTCTATTAAATCAAATGTGCAGGTCTCCGATGCCATTACATAAGAATCTTTAAGCTTCCCCAGCCATAATGGTCTGAAACCGTGAGGATCTCTTACACCTATCAGCTCGTTCTCGGTCATGATTAAAAGCGAGTAGGCACCCTTGATTACCGAAAGGGCATCCACCACCCTGTTCAACAGCTTGTCTTCTTTAGACTGTGCAATTAGATGAACTATTACCTCCGTATCCATAGTGGAGCGAAAAATCGAGCCGTAAGCCTCAAGCTCGCTCCTGATATACGAAACATTGACAAGATTACCGTTATGAGCCAGAGATAGAGAACCGCGAGAATAATCAACAAGAATAGGCTGGGCATTTTTAAGGAGACTTGCCCCTGTCGTAGAATACCTGTTATGTCCAATTGCAATATATCCGGGGAGTTTATCCAAACGCTCCTGCGAGAAAACATCCGCCACCAATCCCATGTGCACCTCTGAATGCAGGTATTTCCCATCGGACGATACTATCCCCGAGCTCTCCTGCCCCCTGTGCTGAAGGGCATGAAGCCCAAGGTAAGCTATATTTGCAGCCTCGGGATGACCGTATATACCGAAGATTCCACACATGGATAAAAAAGTTTATGAGTTTATGAGTTTATGAGTCAACCCACCAACTCATTAACTCACCAACTCATCAACTCCATTCTATCTTGCATCAAATATATCGGCAAACCTTCCGCTGGTATGCCTCAACCTCATGCTTATCTGTTTCGTAACATTCTTAAGTATCTTGATGCCTATCTCAGGGTATCTCTCTAATATTTCATCAAATTTGTCCTTATTCAGCATCAGCAGCTCTGTATCCTCAATAACTGTAGCTGTAGCAGATCGCGGGGCTTCATCTATAAGAGACATCTCTCCGATAGATGCACCCTTTCCATACTGTGCAAGGACAGTCTGATTTCCCGACAGGGATTCCTTTTTTATTTCAACCTTCCCGTTTACAATCAGGTAGAGAGTTTTTCCTATAGAGCCTTCTTTAAAAAGCGCTGTCCCCTTATCTGCTTTCTGATAATTCATGTGAAAATTTATCTACCCAAACACCCTCTTGAAAATAAAATCTACATTTTTCAAATGATGGCTTATACTGAATGCCCTTTCAACAGAAGAAGAAGATATATGCTTCATAATCTCTCTATCGCTCAAAATCAAGTCCTTGAAATCCCCTCCCCTCTCCCACATCTTCATGGAGACTCTCTGCACCAGCTTATACGCCTCCTCCCGCGTAATTCCACTTTTAACCAATTCCAATAGTATGCTTTCAGAATATACCAATCCTCCCATTTTATCCAGATTTTTTTTCATGTTCTGGGGATAGACAAGGAGCTTATCAATTAAATTCGTGAGCTTATTTAGCATATAATCTATCAAAATTGTGCTGTCAGGTATTATAACCCTCTCAACAGAGGAGTGGCTTATATCCCTCTCATGCCATAACGCTACATTCTCCATTGCTGCAATTGCATTAGCCCTGACTACCCTCGCCAATCCCGACAACTGCTCTGCTGTTATGGGATTTCTCTTATGAGGCATGGCAGAAGACCCCTTTTGTCCCGATGAAAAATATTCTTCGGCCTCAAGAACCTCTGTCCTCTGGAGATGTCTCAATTCCACTGCAATCTTATCAATGGAAGATGCAATCAAAGACAAGGTGAGCATATATTCCGCATGTCTGTCCCTCTGGATAATCTGGCTCGATACAGGCGCTGGTTTTAAACCGAATTTTTTACAGACATACTCCTCTGCCGATGGGTCAATATTTGCAAAAGTCCCCACAGCGCCTGATACCATTCCATAACCGATGGTCTCTCTTGCACTCTCCATCCTCTTTATATTCCTCTGAGTTTCAGCATACCAGAGGGCTATTTTAAGACCGAAGGTAATAGGCTCTGCATGAATGCCGTGCGACCTCCCTATCATTACCGTATCTTTAAACTCATAAGCCCTTCTTTTTAAAACATCGGAAAGGGCATTTAAGTCTTTCAAAATTATATCCGACGCCTCTCTCATCTGGATAGCAAGCGATGTATCGAGGAGGTCGGATGATGTCATTCCCAGATGGATATACCTTGAATCTTCGCCTACATACTCTGCAACATTTGTGAGAAAGGCAATGACATCATGCTTAACAGTCTTTTCTATCTCATCAATGCGGGAAGGCTCAAACCTTCCCCTCTCCTTAATATTTTCAAGGGCAATCTTTGGTATATCCCCTCTTTCAGCCAATGCCTCGCATACGGCAATCTCAACCTGAAGCCATTTCTCGTATTTATTCCGGAGCGTCCATATATTCGCCATCTCAGGTCTGCTGTAACGGTCTATCATAATAATTTCTCTCCTCTTACCACAAAGACAGTAGAGTAGAGACAGATTCCCTGAATTTTCGTTCATTTCATCTGTCCCCCTCGTCAAACCGTGCATGCGGTTTTCCCGCACACGGCTTACCGACAAGCTTCATCTCAAGCTTTCGCAAGTGCCAACGGAGTGTATTT
>JACQEW010000081.1 GCA_016200365.1 Nitrospinota bacterium | reverse complement strand
TAGCCATATTTAATATCCAACAAATCACTGACAACTATATCAGAAGCCTTTTGAATAAATTTAATCCTTAACAGGTCATCTATCACCCTTTCTATAAGTCCTTCTTTACCAACCTTTTTATATTTTGAATAGGAGATTTCGGCTGTAACGGAACTTTTCCCTTCAGGTGTAACATGGGGAGAGGCATTACTCTGGACAAAGAGCCTCTGAAAGGCAATATCTTTCTCAGGATAGTATATCCATGTCTTCTCCGTAATTTTTGGATGATTTATGCCGAGATTAACACAATAAACAGATGTAAATTCAAGCTCCTCCGCCGTCTTTGTTACATTTTTGGGAACTTTATTACATAAGGAGATAAGTTGAGGAAGTGGCAGCGAGGATATAAGCTTCTCATATCCTATTTCTCTATTGACCATTGACCATTGACTATTGACTATTGACTTTAATTTAATCACCTTCCCCTTCACATCAATCGCGACAACCTCCGAATTAAGCAAAACCTCTGTCTTTTTCAAATGAGGGAGGAATGAATCTGCAAACGCCTGACTCCCCCCTTTTAAGGGATAAGCGAATGTAGAATTTGGACCAAATTCCCCCCTGCCCCCCTTTATTAAAGGGGGGTGAGGGGGGATTAATGCACCTTCCAGCACTTCTTTACCATCCGGCATCATTACCCTGTCTGCAATCCATTCATAAGTCATCCTGTCGAGCGGGAATGCCCATACCTTTTGATTATAGGGCTTCATAAAATGCCTCGCTATTCCCTCACCAAAAGTGGCATTAATCCAGTCTTCAAAATGTCCGGGTCTCCTGTCATTTCCGTTACCCTGAGCTTGTCGAAGGGTCGCATCTATTAGTCCAATTATACACTCCATGATTACATCCTTTGGAAGCCCGTAAATATTAGCCTGAAAAGGGTATCGGGTATAAATATTCTTTGAATAAACCCATGCATCGCGATTTTTAAAATTTATATTATCCCCCAATAGTCTTTTAAATAACCTGAAAGCATATTTATCCTGTGTAAAGAATATATGCCCTGCATAGTCAAAGACAAAACCGTCTATCTCCTTTGACCTCGCCAGCCCTCCAACCCTGTCTTCTTTCTCTATAAGCAGGGATTCACCTTTTAAATGATACGCTGCCGAAAGCCCCGCAGGTCCCGCACCGAGAATTGCTACATCAGTTTTTAGGTTCATAATGTTTTTAATCCTCTTTTCCAACAATTTTCATCTCCAGAAGCCTCTGTTTTTCATGCTCTATCTCAGTTCTCAAAACTTTTGTATCAGGCAGTTGCAATTTATATTTTGATGCAAATATCCTATTATTCATTCCACCAAGTGCATATTCAACAACAGTTTTCTTTTTATCAGTGCAGAGGATTAATCCAACAGGGTCATTTTCTTCAGCAAGTTTTTCTTTGTCTTTAAGATAATTAAGGTAAAGATTCATCTGCCCTGCATCGGCATGACTGAACTCGCCAATCTTTAAATCTATTGCAACAAGGCATTTCAACACTCTGTGATAAAGAAGAAGGTCAAGGCGGTAATGGCTTCCTTCAAGTGTTATTCTTTTTTGACGGGCAACAAAGGTAAAACCAACTCCTAACTCAAGAAGGAAATGCTCAAGGTGTCTGATTAAAGCATCTTCCAGTTGAGATTCGGAATACTCATCCTTCAATCCAAGGAATTCAAGAATATACGGGTCTTTTATTTCATCTTCTGGCTTCAGGATAATAGGTTTTTCGTGCGCCTTGGCGATAACCGCCATCTTGCGTCTGGACAATGCGGTTCGTTCATAGAGCATGGATTGAATCTGTCTGTCTAATTGCCTTACTGACCAGTTCCCCCTCATACACTCTGCTTCGTAGAATTCTCTTTTAAATGGTTCATCAAGTCTCATAAGCAGGCGATAGTGAGACCACGATAAAGAAAATTTCCGAGACAATGTTTCGGAAATTCCAGACACTGTATGGGTAATTGGCTCTAATTCGGCACACACTGTGTGCGATTTTTTACTTGATTCATCCTCTGTCAATTCCGCACACACTGTGTGCGAAATCTCTGGATAAGCAAGATAGAATTGTCGCATATGCTCAAGATTTCTCTCAGTAAAGCCTTTGCCAAAGTGTGGAGTCAAGTCAGCAGATATCTTTTGAAGTAACGACTTTCCATATTCTGCCCTTTCTTTCCCTTTCTGCTCATACTCCACAATCCTTCTGCCAATGAGCCAGTAGGTAGCCACCAGAGCAGTATTCACATACCGCACCACTGCCTTCCTCCCCTGCTCAATGAAAGAGCTAAGGTCAGTAATGAGAGTTGGATAGTTTTGTATCTTCATGCTTCTTTTCACTTTGTAAAATCCTTATCTTGAAAAGTCTGGTGCTTAAGTATGGCTATTGTCTCATTAAATCCATAAGTTCCCGCACTTACATTGTTTTAACTTGCTATCCTTTGGTGAATATTTAATATTGGGTTCCTTTTTGCAGTTAGTGCATATAAATAGGACTTCGAATTCATTAATGTCTCGTAATACCGTTTCTATATCTCCTCGTGAAAGAGTTGTTGATTCAAGAGTCCTGTGGTGGGAGCCAATGTTTGTTATCAATTGGCTTGCCCGCAAGTTATTAAATAACTTTTTACCTTAATCTTGCATAAGAAAAAGGAAAAAAGTAGTTAAACCATTTGGATTACACTGGTATAATCAAGTTTTCAAGCCAAAACATTATTATAACAGGAGGTAACCCAAATGGTTAAAACAGGGAATAATAATAACTTTA
>JACQEW010000080.1 GCA_016200365.1 Nitrospinota bacterium | reverse complement strand
CTCCCAGTGCGCCTCGGTCATCTCTACCCCCTCTTCCTTTGCAAGATGCTCCGCCACCTCTTTGTTCCACTCATTTATGTCAGCAAGGTATCCATCCTCATCTGCCTGATATGTCTTGCCGCCAACTTCAAAACTTCCCATAGTTTTACCCTCCTTTCTTCTAAAAGGTTAAGCAACACACCGTAGGGCAGGGCTTTAGCCCTGCTTGCAAGCCTAAAGGCTTGCCCTACTGTCCCTTAACCTGTTTTCATTTTTATTTAAACAGTTATTTTGTAAAACATCGTGATTATTAATAGTCCTGCTGCCCAAACCCCAAGTGTAATCAATACTTCAGGGGCAGTGGGTAAATATTCTGTTATTTCTTCAAAAGGGTTCGGGATAAATCCGCCTACTACCAATCCCATTCCTTTATCTATCCATGTTGAGATGAATACACCCACCGCAGCCGCCATCAAAATATTTTCATTCTTTCGCGTGCCGGGGTTAATCAATAGAATAATGGCTGCAATTGCAAGGAGGGCAGCAGTCCACATCCATGGAATCAGTTTTCCCTGTCCCTCGATACCGAAAAATAAATACTTAAAAGGGTGCGTATGCCCCGGTATTTTACTGTAAAAGACTGTAAAGAGCTCAAGGGCGAAGAAAAATATATTAATAATCATTGCGTAGGTAACAATCTTTCCCAGTGTTTGAATTGCCTCATTACCCGGGTCAAATTTAGTAATCCTTCTTACGATAAGACAGAGGATAATAAGAAGTGCTGGTCCTGAGGCAAATGCCGATGCAAGAAAACGGGGCGCCATAATGGCAGTAAGCCATAGGTGCCTTCCGGGCAATCCTGCATAAAGAAAGGCAGTAACCGTATGAATGCTGATTGCCCATGGGATGGAAAGGTATATGAGCGGTTTTACCCAACCGGGCGGAGACACATCATTTCGTTCTGCGCTAAGAACAGCCCATCCTATTATTATATTAAGAAGAAGGTAACCGTTTAAAACAATCATGTCCCAAAACATGATTGAACTTGGAGTTGGATGTAATATTATATTGAGAACCCTGAAAGGCTGCCCGAGATCTGCAAAGACAAACAACATACACATCACTACAGCAGAAATAGCCAAAAATTCTCCAAGTATAATAATCTTCCCGAATTTTTTATAATCGTGCAGATAATAAGGAATAATCAGCATGACTGCCGAGGCTGCAACACCTACGAGAAAGGTGAATTGGGCAATATAAAGACCCCATGAGACATCCCTGCTCATGCCTGTAATCCCCAGTCCATAATTTAGTTGTCTGAGATAGGTGATAAAGCCTATCGTCATAACTGATAGGAGCAGCGCTATCGATAGGAGCAGCGCTATCCATCCCCAGTATCCACGATTTCCTATAAGTGCCTTTTCAAACATATCCTTTAAACCTTTAGCCACAGACTTTCACTGACAAATAAAGTGAAAGTGAAAGTGAAAGTGAGAAGCAATAGATTCCTTACACTTACACTTACACTTCTGTTAAGTCTGTGTTAGTCAGTGGCTGATATTCTTAAATTAGATTGCTTCGGGGCTTCGCACCTCGCAATGACACTTCTGCTTTGTGTGTCATTGCGAGCGAAGCGAAGCAATCTCAAACATTGAAATTCCTATACTTTAAACTATGTAATAAACACCCGGCTGGGTTCCCAGTTCTGGCTTTCTCCTAATCGCATAGCGTGAGCTTAAAATCTTCCTGACCTCTGAATCAGGGTTATTCAAATCTCCGAAGACCAGCGCCTTATTATCTTTGCATGCCTCTACACACGCAGGCGGAAGCCCCTCAGCGAGCCTCTCCTCACAGAAATTACACTTCTCCACAACCCCCTTTGTCCTCATTGGATATTCAATATTCTTTTCTTTAATGAAAGGCTGCGGATCTCTCCAATTAAAGCTCCTCGAACCATAAGGACATGCAGCCATGCAGAACCTGCACCCGATACAGCGATGGTAGTCCATTGCAACAATACCATCCTGTCTCTTAAATGTAGCCTTTGTAGGACATACCCTTACACATGAGGGATTATCACAGTGATTGCAAAGCACCATAAAGGGCTTGTTTTTTATATCATCCCTGATGTATTCGTGTTCCTGTTCAGGAAAGGCATTCTTATATGGAGCAGTCCATATCCATTTAATCTCATCCTTTGGATTTCCAAAATCAGGGACATTATGGATATGATGACAGGCATCTATGCACCTTTTATAATCCTCCTCTGTTTTGAACTTGCCCATATCCACAACCATTGCCCACCTCTTACCCAAGTGATGAGTGCTGAGTGATGAGTGTTGAGTTAATGCAAAAAGAGAAGAAATACTTCCAGCTCCTGAAAGAGCAGAAATTCCAAGTATTTTAAAAAATTGCCTTCTATTTGCTTTTAACTCATAACTCATAACTCTTAACTTTTAACTCTTATATGGCAATCCCAGCAGTAAATTTTTACTGACATATAATCATGACATTCATCACAAAATTCTTTTGTATTAGAATGACATTTAAGGCATGTGTTCTGGAGGCTTATCTTATAGCTTTCTCCGCTGCTATTTACATAAACTCTCTTGCCGTCCCTGACAGCCTCCCTCCACTCATCAAGCAATTGCATGTGGTTAGCCCTCATAAACTCCTTTGTTTCTATGCACCTCTTCTCCTTCATTTGCTGGATTACAGGTGTATCTAATTTAGGGTCTGGTTTAGCATTTGCCTTCCCGAAATTATAGAGGAAAGGAAATGTCACAAGACAGGCAAAAATAATAAGACCTGTTATAATTTTATTTCCATCATACATCTTTAAAGTCCTTTAAATGTTTTTCACTCTTAACTCTTAACTCTTAACTGATTTTATAGGTTCTCCCCGCAGATTCGTTGTCCTCTCCTTCTCCCCCTTCATTACAAGTGCATTGGCGACAAGCTCGTGAACGCCTGCAACGGCTACTCCGGGAACCCAGTAATCCATCAAAGCAGGCAGGGCTGCCCTGTCAATTGCACAGATATTTGCCAGCATATTGACGCCGTGCTTTTCACGGACATATTTAACTGCATTCGCCCGCGGAAGCCCACCCTTCATCCTCAATTCCATATTTTCGGAAGCATTAAGCCCCGACCCGCTCCCGCAGCATAGGGTCTTTTCTCTGATAGTGTCTTCGGGCATTTCATAAAAATGATTACAAACATTTTTTATAATATAGCGGGGCTCATCAAAAATCCCCATGCCCCTTGAGGTATTACAGGAGTCGTGAAAGGTCACCTTCAGATTGTCGTTTCTGCTTGGGTCGAGCTTCAGTTTGTTATATCTGATAAGGTCGGCGGTAAATTCGGCAATATGAACCGCCTTTGTAGACTTTGCATTCTCAAACTTTGTGCCTGTTATCGGAGAGACAGGCGCCGATAGAAAATCCGCAGGTCCATTCCATGTATCCATATACTGGCTGATAACCCTCCACATATGTCCGCACTCGCCTCCAAGTATCCACTTTACCCCCAATCTTTTCGCCTCGGCATATATCTTTGCATTGAGCCTCTTCGCCATTTCATTTGAGGTGAAATATCCGAAATTTCCCCCCTCAGATGCGTAAGTGCTCCATGTATAATCGAGACCAAGCTCATGGAAGAGCATGAGATAGCCCATACAGGTATAATTGCCCGGGTCGGCAAACACATCGCCGGATGGAGTAACAAACAGTATCTCCGCACCTTTCCTGTTAAAGCTTGGCTCTATGGTAATACCTGTTATATCTTCTATCTCTCCTAAAAGAAATTCAATGGTGGATTTGTAGGTATGAGGCTCAAGTCCGAGGTGATTCCCCTTCTTATAGCAATTTGCCACAGGACCTGCAATCCAGTTTGTATTCAAGCCAAGCAGATTGAGAAGCTCCCTGCCTATCATGGTAATTTCAGCAGTATCAATACCGTAAGGGCAAAAAACAGAGCAGCGGCGGCACTCCGTGCATTGAAAGAAATAATACCACCACTCCTTCAGAACTTCCTTTGTAAGCTCTCTTGCACCGGCAAGCTTACCAAGAGCCTTTCCAGATGCTGTAAAATACTTCCTGTATACTGACCTTAAAAGCTCTGCCCTGAGAACTGGCATGTTTTTAGGGTCTCCTGTGCCGATGTAGAAATGGCATTTATCGGCGCAGGCGCCGCATCTCACACAAATATCCATGAATAGCCTGAAAGAGCGATACTTATCGAGCCGCTCTCTCATCCCCTCGATGATTATCTCCTTCCAGTTCTCAGGCAGCTTCCAGTCCTCATCCTTCGGAGACCATTCCCTCGGATTCGGGAAACCGACACTCTCAAGGTCTTTCGGCTTTGAGCCGTGACAGAACATACCCTGCTTAAACTCAGCAGGTGTATCCATCCAGTTCTTTTTAGGAAGCCTGTAGTCTATATTTAGTTTTGTAAGCTCTGTCATTGCTATTCCTATATATTAGCCACGAATTTACACGAATAACCCAAATAGATGCAAGAAGCAAGAAACAAGAAGCAAGAAAAAAATCTTGCCTCTTGCCTCTAACTTCTTGCTTCTTATTTTCGTGTTCATTCGTGGCAAAAATTACCCCTTCTCCACTGGTATTCCTGCCTTTTTCATTTTCTCCCTAAACTCATCTTCATATTCTGTATAAGTGTGAATTTTTACAGGATAATTCCATGGATTAATATGCCTTTCCATACGGCTATTATTTGATAGGTTTCTCGTTGGGGACAAAAAGACCCCGGCACTATGAACAAGCTTGCTGAAAGGAAAATATACGAATAAAATACTGACAAGAAATATATGGATGTAAAAGATGATGCCTAAGCCCTCTGGAACAGACGGATTGAAACCGACCAGTCCCAGAGTTAATGTCTTCACACCTGCAACATCCACTCTGATTACATAACGCATGAGAATACCGGTAATAGCTATTCCCAGAATTAGAAAAAGGGGGAAGTAATCGGCTGCAAAAGAAATATATCGAACCTGCGGGATAACAAATCTCCGTATTAATAGATAAGTTACTGCCGTTAAAATAATCATGTCAGTTATATAAAATCTCGGCAGCCCCACCTGCAGCCAGCTATCGAGGCTCTCAAGAAGCTGCACGCAGGAAGGGACATATCCGGCGAAAAACCTGAAATGCCTGATAAGGATAACGAGAAATGCCCAGTGAAATGCCAGCCCTGCCAGCCAGAGCCATTTATCCGATTTATAAATAATCCTTTCCCCATTATTCAGCTCCATTGGATTCGCTTCGCTCACCACAAGCTTTAAGTTTCTGAAAAGCGAGCGAAAAAGGAGAATTTCAAGGAGCATCCTCCCTATAACACCGGCTGTATTCGAGGGATTTTCAAACCTGCTCTGCTTAATCCATGACAGAGACTTCTGCTGTCCCGATGTTGTAGGTATGCGGAATGGCACAGGCGAATACGCCCATTTTATGACACGATAAATAACCCCTCCGATAAAGGTAATAACAGCAAGATAGGGAATAACAACTCCGAAAAGAAATTGCAGATTTGCAAACTTTGTCCCTGAATAGGCAATCGCCATAAGAGCTATAACTGCAAGTAATGAAAATGATATTCCCATTTTTATTACATATTAATTACAAGAATCTTTTTTTGAACGACTTTTTATTTTTTCTTTTGTTCCTCTAAAAATCAAAAAAGAGCAAAAGGAAAAATAACGGAAGTGAGAAAAAAGGTTCTTGCAATTAATTAAACTTCTTAAAACCACGGATAAACCTTATGCTGCTCAACCAGCGCCACAAAACAATAATAGTCGCAGAGATAAACACCGTCTATAACCTTTGTAATACCCCTTGCCTTCACATCTGCCTCGATTGCATAAATGGGGTGTTTCTTTAACGCCTCAGCCACCATCGGCTCAATCTTTGACCCGGCTGCAACAGTATAAACTCCATCCTCATAGAGCATTATAGGGTCGCCCTTTTTGGCGAATCTCAAACAGCTTTCAAGATTTTTATGAACAAACGGCGATTTGTTAATTGTATGAAGCATTTTTACCTCCCAAAAAAACAGCGGATAGCGTTTAGTAACTAATCCCTAATCGCTAACCGCTAACCCCTGACTTCAAAACGGCAGCAGGACTTGCTGTTCTTCCATCATCTTCGCTATTTCCGATGCCTCAAGCACCTTAGGCTTGATGATAAGGTCGTCAACAGTAAGCCCCCTTGTTTCCAGCGACTCCTTGTCAGTATAAATATTGGTAATATCATAGTCTTCAAGTGCGGCAAAGGTCTTTGAAAACTCCTTTACTCCGAGAGGTTTGGTATCTTGCTCTCTTTTTAATGCAAAAACCCCGTCATCTATAAAAACAACGCTTATCTCCTGCTCATATGCTCCCATTATCAATATTGCCTCAAGCCCTTCATAAGCATATATGGAGCCATGCGGGGGCTTCCTCATAACAAACATAATTTTAGTCTTTTCTTTTTCTCCCATATAAATTTTCCTCTCAATCATTAATACTGCAAAACCTTTTTCTGAACGACTTTTTATTTTTTCTTTTGTTCCTCTGAAAATTATAAAAAGAGCAAAAGAAAAAATAACGGAAGTGAAGAAAAAGGGGTTGCAGTATATATTAACCTTCAACTCCCAAAGGTAATCAGCCTATCCGATTCAATTGCAATCTCCGTCAACTGCCCCAGACCCGAGATACGAGCATTTGGAATCAAAACATCTTCATTTATGCCGCGCCGTTTTGCAGCAGCCACACAAACAATAATATCAATCCCCTTTGCACCGAGGTCAGACCATCTCTTGCTTATATTCCTGTCATCCTGCGGCGGCTCCATCAATTTCGTTGCATTAATAACACCGTCGTTGTAAAAAAAGATGCCCTGAATCGTATGCCCCCTTTCTAATGCAGCCTGTATGAAGTTGTAGGCGCTGTCTGCTGCCTCATGATTATATGGTCCATCCTGAATCAGTATTCCGAATTTCATATTAACCCTCCTCACCACAAAGGCACAAAGGACACAAAGAAGAAAAGGAGAAAGGGGGAAAGGGGAGAAATGGAGAAGGGAAAAAGTTTTTAAATATATTTTTCTCCCTTATTTCCCCATTTCTCCTTAATCTTTTTTCTTTTTCTTTCCTTTGTGTCCTTTGTGTCTTTGTGGTGAAATAATTTTAAACTGCTATTTTATAGTCATACATCTTTTTATTGCTAATTATCGCCTCTACAAAGCCCTCTGCCCATTGCGGCGCTCCCATTGTATGCAAATGCGTATATGAAGCAATGACATTTTTATACAGTATGCCGTCACTGCTTCCATCAATCCCTTTACCGCGGATGACCTTATAGAGAAACTTTACATCACCGAGATTTCTGACCCTTGAATAATGGAACTCATGTCCCTTTATCTCTAATCCGGTGCTCTTATCCTGCAAAATAGTATATCCATGTGCCTGTATTTTTTTTGTCATTTCCGTATCGCATGGAATTGCCCCGGACATTTTCCTTAATTTTCCATCCCATAATATGCTGCGTGAGAGATACATGAGCCCGCCGCATTCGGCGTAGGCAGGCAAGCCGTCCTCAACAGCACATCGTATATCTCTGCGTAACGATACATTATCTTCAAGCTCATCCATAAACATCTCGGGGAACCCTCCGCCTATATAGAGGGCATCTACATCAGGCAGGTATTTATCTGATAGTGTATTAAAAAAGATTATCTCTGCTCCTGCATTGCGGAGGGCATCTAAATTCTCCATATAGTAGAAACTGAAAGCCCTGTCCATTGCAACGGCTATCTTAACTTCCGACTTCAATTTCGGCTGAAGGCTGAAAGCTGAAGGCTGAAGGCTTGGTGTATCTATTGCTATTTCCATTATCCTATCAATATCTACATTTGCTTCTACTATATTACGGATATTTTTAATTACAGATGCCAATTCCGAATCTTCCTTCTGCGGGATAAGTCCGAGATGTCTTTCCGGTATGGAAAGCAGAGGATTTCTTGGAAGACAGCCTAAAACCTCAACATGACTGTAACAGTCAAGGGCTGCTCTCAGTTTTACCTCATGACGGGATCCAGAAACATTATTCAAAATAACGCCTGCTATATTAATATCAGGCTCAAAATTCATATAACCGTTAACAATCGCTGCAATGCTCCGGGTCATCCGGGCGGCATCTATGACTAATATAACAGGGGCATTCAAAATCCTTGCAAGATTTGCTGTGCTGTTGTTACCCTCGATGTCAATACTGTCATAAAGCCCTGTATTGCCCTCAATAATATTTATATCCGCATTAGCAGATGCTGTTTTAAATAAATCCTTAACACCCTCCTCTCCCATCATGAAGGTGTCAAGATTGCGGCAGAAATTTTTTGCAGCGGTTGTAAGCCAGCCCGGGTCAATGTAGTCAGGACCCTTTTTAAAAGGCTGCACCCTGAAACCCCTCTTTGTCAATGCAGAGCTTAAACCGATGCTGACCATTGTCTTCCCTGAC
>JACQEW010000072.1 GCA_016200365.1 Nitrospinota bacterium | reverse complement strand
TCGATTACCTCCTTAACTGCTATAATATCAATAGGATTACTTTTACGACCGTTAATATTATCCGCTAAAAAGGGGATACCTGAGACATGGTCGAGATGGGAATGGGTCAGCAATATAGCGTCTATATCGGTCTGCTCTTTAATTGTCAATGCTGCGGTAACAGACCCTGCATCTACCAGAATTTTATTGTTTATTAAAAAGCTGGTCAGATGATAACCCGGTGCATTTCCGCCGTAACATCCGAGAATTTTTAGCTCCATAATATAAGTTTCAAGTTGCAAGTTTCAAGATTCAAGTATTTTACTTGCAGCTTGCATCCTGAAACTTGCAACTTACTTTTCCTTCATCACATACACCCCGTCCCAATCCTCAGGCGGGGGGGATGCTGAAAATTCGCCGCATCTTGCGATATAGGTTTTAGACGGGCCATCGGCAGCATCAATCTGCAATGCCTTGTCGAATTGCAGCGCTGCATCACGCCATCTCCTCTGTTTATAGTATGACAGTCCTGTATTATATGATTCAACCGCATCCCTTTTTTGTTGTGCTATCTCACCCTTTTTTGCAATAAGCTCATAGACCCTTACCGGCTCTTTCTTTCCCATGACCCTTATGGAATCGAGCTCCCGCGCCTCTATAAAATCCTTTGCCGCGTTGTAGGTGGATTCTCCGAGCATAATATATGTGCCGTAAGGTTTATTGGCGCCCTCAAGTCTCGAAGCAAGGTTTACAGCATCTCCCATAATTGTATAATTCATCTTTCTCATCGTCCCCATGTTTCCGACTACCATCGGACCCGTATTTAAACCGATTCTCGTATAAACCTCGGGATTCCCCTCTTTCTTCCATCTCTCCCTCAATTCCACAGATTTTTTCTGTATCTCGAGTGCAGCATAACACGCCCTCTTTGCATGGTCATCATAACGGACAGGCGCGCCGAAGAAGGCTACGATTGCATCGCCCACAAACTTATCAACAGTCCCGCTGTGGTCCAGAACTATATCCGTCATCTCCGTGAGATATAAATTCAGGAGATGAACCAGCTCCTTAGGAGTAAGTTTTTCGGAAAATGTCGAGAAGCCCTTTATATCCGAGAAAAACGCCGTTAATATCTTTTCCTCTCCGCCAAGCTCCAGCATCTTGGGGTTATCAATCAACTGGTTGATAACCGCAGGCGCCAGATATTGGCTGAAGGCGCCTTTTATAAACTTCTTCTCCTTTTCCTCAGTTGCATAACGGTAAACGGTAATCCCCACATATACCGAAAAGGTCTCTGATAACGGGTATACTATATTAATCCATAACCCTTTGTCAATAAAGAAATAGTAGGAAAGCTCAAGATATGCCGCGGATAGAATAAGCATTAAAATTCCTGCATAGATGGCTTTAAGCCTTGGCAGGAGGATACTTAAAATAATCCCGAGCAGGATTATGACTGCAATATCGTATACAGCCATCCAATCGGGCCTTATAATAAAGTTTTGCTGGAATATATTGTCTATTATCGTGGCATGAATCTCCACGCCTGGATAATTTTGCTGGAAGGGTGTAATCCTCAAATCATATATTCCGAGTGCAGTGGGGCCTACGAGCACCATCCTATCCTGCAGCAATTCGGCAGGGATGCGGTCGTGGATTATATCTGTTATGGAATAGTGGGGGAATGCCTTTTGTGGACCGTAATAATTTATAAGCATTGCGCCACGCTCATCTGTCGGAATCACTATATCGCCCAATTGAACCTCGTCAACACCATAGTCCTCGATATTAAAGGATATATCCGTTTCAAGATATTCCTTCAACATCTGTATGGAGAGGGGAGGGAAAAGCATATCATTGTAACGGACTATAAGCGGCACTTTCCTTATAGCGCCGTCGTCATCCGATATAAATGAAAAAAAACCCGCCCCCTTTGCAGACTCTGAAAGGGGTTTTATGCTCGCCTCGACTGCGTAGGCTTCCTGAAGTTGGACAGATTGTGCTGACGGGCTGGCGAACCGGACTGCATTATACTGAGAGCTTCTGATATTATCCACAGAGGCATCGAGGACCTCCTTTTTTACATGCTCCAGCCCTTCTTTTGTAAAATGAAGGAAATATCCGAGAATGGTGTTCTGTGATTTTTTAAGGGCATCGGCAAAAATAATGTCATTATTGGACTCCTTTTCGGCATTCTCGACAAGCTTAATCAATTCGGGATTTACCGATTTGTCTTCTGCGAGCCTTTTTTTAACCTCACCTATATTTTTTAGTCCCGGATTAATATCAGGCTCTGAGAATACAGCGTCGAATCCTATCACCTTTACACCCTTTTGGGTCAGCTTATTAATCAGCTCAGCCTGTATATTTCTGGGCCAGGGCCATTTGCCGAGCTCGTCGAGGCTCTTTTCGTCAATTACAGCGATTGCAACCTCATCGCCGGGCTTCACCACTCCCCTGTATATAAATCTGAGGTCGAAGCTTTTAAACTCTAAGAATTTCATAAATGGCGGGTCTGAAGAATAAAGGGCAATTACAATGGCGGTTATTGCAAGGACAATCTTAAAGGGGGTAAGCTTTAATAATTTCTTCAGCATATAGCATAAATATACAGATTAACGGCATCAATTACAAGAAGCATCTTTATTCATGCCTGATTGCATTCTTCAAGCTTTTGATAAAATCGCCCACATCTCCGATAAGCCCGTTCTTGCTCAGGGCGTGTTTTTCAATAATCCTTACGATTGCGCTCCCCACGATTATTCCATCCGCACAAGATGCAATCTCTTTTGCCTGCTGCGGGGTTGAGATGCCGAAGCCGACTGCGAGTGGGAGATCTGTGGATTGTCTTATCTTTTTTATCATACCTTCAATATCCTTTGAAAGCAGTTTTCTCTCGCCGGTTATGCCTGTAACAGATACATAATAAATAAAACCGCGGCTCATCTTACAGATGAGTTTTATCCTTTCATCATTACTGGTAGGCGCTAACAAAAATATGGTATTGAGCCATTTTCTGTAGGATCGCGCCCATAGATAACCCGATTCTTCAGGCGGCATATCGGGGATAATCACCCCGTCAACACCTGCCGACACGGCATCTCTGACAAATTTATTTTCGCCGTATCTATAGACTGGATTATAGCTCGACATAAGGACGATAGGTATCTGGGTTTTATGACGCAACTCTTTTACCATTTTAAGAATCTTCTTTAACGAGACCCTCTTTTTTAATGCCCTGAGGTATGATTTTTGTATGGTGGGACCATCTGCAAGCGGGTCGGAGAACGGAACGCCAAGCTCGATAATATCCGCGCCCCTTTTATCCATCTCCAGCACGAGGTCTTTTGTGGTTTCTATGTCGGGGTCCCCGGCAGAGATAAAGGCAATCAGCGCCTTTTCATTTCTCTTCTTTAACTCATTAAATCTATCCTCGATCCTGCCCATAAAAAAGCAGGGGATAGTGATTAGTTGTTAGGGGTTAGTGAAAAACTAAACCCTAATCCCTAATCCCTAACCCCTAACCCCTCTTAAAAAGAATACTCATCAATACATTCCTTTGAGCCTGTAACAATGCTTTCTTTGCCAGTATGCTTAAATTTGGAATTTAAGGATTCGCAGAACCCGTCTATCCACTTTCTGTTTATGGAACACATCAGCTCGGAAGATACCCCTGCATCGTTCCAGTAACTGCGGTGCAGACAATCTATATGCCTGTTTACAAGATAGCCGTTATTTGATTCCAATTCTGCAGCATGGTCGCAGGGCATTCCGTCGAGAAAATAATTATTGATAGTTTCGTATAGCTCCTCGACACTATCTTCCGGATTATACTTCTCCTTTGCCTCGATACCTTTTCCCCTCCCGTGCCAGTAGGCCGCCTCTTCTGCAAGTTCCCTGTCATTGTATTTATCTGTCAGAGCCTTAACAATCCTTGCCTCATCTGTCTCGACTTCCATTATTTTATTGGCAAGCCATCCATGAATCGGAGAGTCTCCTATAAGCTGGTCCAACGGAGTGTCAAAATCCTCTCCTTCCATTTCTTTCCTTGTTTTTCCGCATACAGATTCCACCTCGCTGCCGTATTTTTCATAGAAGGCGGAAAATATCGCAGCCCTTCTATTCATGACATTCTTTATCTTTTCATACATCCAATAATGAATCAGTCCTAAAAACGCACTCATCCTTAATCCTCCTTTTGTTTATAGAAAAATATATCCGCAGATTTCGCAGATTTTCACAGATTAAAAAAGTGAAAGTGAAGAGTGTAAGGGATAGGTAAATAAAATCTTTTAACTTACACTTGCACTTACACTTACACTCCCTTCGAGTCTGCGTAATCTGCGGATTAATTATGTTTTTGCAGATTACTCACTTGTCCACGCTCTCAAGTATCTCTTTACATTCCTTAAAATCCGGGTCTATTGTAAGGGCGCTTCTAAAGGATGAAATAGCCTCCTTTTTCATATTCGCCTCCAGATATGCCCTCCCCATGTTGTAGTATATTGCCTCATCGTTCGGGTCGAGTCTTAATGCCTTCTTGTATTCCTCTATTGCCTCTAAATACTTCCCCTTCCTCCTTAATGCAATACCCAGCCGGTTGTAGACATGGACACTCTCTACTACATTCAACGAGCCTTTAAATGCCTCTGCTGCCTTCTCATCCTGTCCTGCCTTCAAATACGCCTCACCTATCTCTGTCTGGAGGTCGGCATTTTTGGGGGCAACTTTTAAGGCTGTCTTAAAGGCATTATCCGCCTTATCTACATCACCTTTCTGGAGATATATCTCGCCGAGCTGAGCCTGTCTATGCACATTATGCGGGCTTATCTTCACCGCCCTCTCGAGCGCTTCGGCAGCTTTGTCCGCATCCCCCTTCTTGGCATATAAATCTCCCATGCTCTGATGTACCTTTATATACTGTGGATTCATTTTGTATGCCTCTTCGTAATAGGCAAGCGCTTTATCATCCTGCCCCAATTTCTCGTATATCTGTCCTATTGCATGTCTTATCCTCGAGCTCTTTGGGTTTACTTTTAGTGCCTCTTCATATAGGAAGATTGCATCTTTATACTTCCCGCCTTCATCGCATTTTTCAGCCTTCATTAGAAGCCTGTCCATTGTGGTGGGGTTTGTCCTCTTTTCCAATATCTGGTTAATCTTTTCTTCAAGTGTCTTTGCAATAAAGGGTTTAATTATGTATCCGTCTACATCTGTCTCTGCTGCCTGAACTATCTGTGCTGCATCAACCTCAGCGGTAACCATGAGAAAGGGTATATCCTTCAGCTTTTCGTTTTCTCTCACCTTATGGAGGAGCTCGATGCCGGACATAATAGGCATATTCCAGTCACATATAACAAAATCGAACTTTTCCGCCTGAATCTTTTCAAAGGCAGTATCTCCATTGTCAGCCTCTGCTATAAATTCATAACCGATATAGCGGAGCATATTTTTTATTGTCCGCCTCATGTTGGTCATATCATCCACTATCAACAGCTTCATCTTTTTGTTTGTCGCCATATAAGCCTTTCCAAATTTATTTAAATGTTTAGAAATTTCAATGTAGGGCAAGCCTTTAGCCCCCGATTGTTTCTGTCGGGGGTTATGCAGGGCTAAAGCCCTGCCTACGGTGTGTTGCTGCCGAAGGCAGCCTAATTTAAATATTTATGCACTCAAATTGGTAACAGAGTTTATACCAAATTTTATAAATTATAGCAAATTATATCAGATAAAAACCATAGACTCAAACGAATATGGTAGATTTTTAAGGAAATTATAAAAGCAACCACAGATTTAACGCAAAGTCGCAAAGGTTTAAAGAAAGAGGCAAAGAAAGATAAAGAAAATTTTTAAAAGCTTTGCGTCTTTGTTTACCTCTTTGCATCTTTGCGTTAAGTTTCTTGTTTTCTCTTTAGAAATACTACCGTCTCTGTATGAACTGTCTGCGGGAACATATCAATAATCTTGACCTTTTTAATCTCATATAGATTATAACAGAGCTTGTGCAAATCCCGGGATAGTGTAGAGGGGTTACAGGAAATATAAACAATTTTTTCGGGTTTTATTTTTAAAAGTGAGTTCAGCACTTCTTCCGAGCATCCCTTTCTTGGAGGGTCGAGTATAACCGCCTTAATATCCGTCCTCCCTTCAAATGATTTTAAAATATCCTCTGCCGCACCTGTAAGAAAAGAGCAGTTTTTTATGTTATTTCTTTCAGCGCTTCTTCCTGCATCCATTACAGCGACCTCATTTTCTTCAATACCGATAACCGTGAGATGATGTTTAGCAAGCTGAAGCGCCATGCTTCCAATCCCGCTGTATATGTCCAGAACCGTGTCTGTTAAGTCTTTGAGCATATCTTCTACTATTTTAAAAAGAATCTCTGTCTGGTAAGGATTTATCTGAAAAAAAGATGTAAGAGAGAGGCGATAGGCGATGCCTCCGAGAGATTCATTTATATAATCCCTTCCCCATAAAAGCCTGTTTTCCGATCCGAGGATTATATTAGTCTTTACGCTATTGATGTTCTGAACAATGCCTGCGATTTTATAATCCCCTTTCAAATCGTCATTTATTCCTGCCATCTCTTCTATTATCGTTTTATCGAGACTCCCTTCTGTCGTTATGAGACCGATAAGAATCTCCTTTGTCTTTGCCGATTCCCTGATTATAAGACTCCTCAAGAACCCCTTATGATGTGTTTCATTATAAACAGAAATATTGCTCTTTTCGATTATCCGTCGTATCGCCTCTTTAACCTCATTTATAGGTTTAAGCAGGACAGGGCAATACCCTATATCGATGACCCTGTGTGTCCCTTTTGCAAAAAAACCGACCTTCAAGCCTTTTCGCGTTCTCTTAAAGGAAAATATCCCTTTATTCCTGTAGAAAAAGGGGCGCTGTGCTGGAATTACTTCTATATCTTCCTTCAGGACGATTTTTCCAATCCTTTCGAGATTATCTTTCAGCACCTTTTTCTTAAACTCCATTTGTTTGTCGTATTTAATATGCTGGAGCTGGCACCCTCCGCATTCAGAATAAACCCGGCATTCAGGGGCAATGCGGTCAGGTGAGGGAGTGATTAATTTTATAAGGCGGGTTACCCCGAACCTCGGAGTTGTTTTAATAACCTCTGCAAACACCCTGTCGCCGCCGATTGCATTGGGTATGAAAAGGGTGTATCCATTATAGCGGGAGATTCCATCTCCGCTTGAAGCAATATCTTCAACAGTCAAATCGAGCCTTGCCCCGCATTTTACGGGTATTACGAATTTAGATTTAGCCATATCTTCATTCTACACGAATTTATGGCGAATTTCTTGACTAAAAGATACATAGGGTGCAATAATGATTTAAAGGGTTAAAGGAAATTATAAAAATCTATATGGAACACAGATGACACAGATTATACGGATTTTCACAGATAAATAATGCAGATAAATCATAAATTACAAATGAAGCAATAGGTCTTAATATCTGTTTGTACTGATCCGTGTCCATCCGTCTTATCCGTGTCATCCGTGTTCTATCATGTTTTTATTCTTTTATGACAGGAAGATTACCGCAGTGGCTGAAAAAAAAATACAGAGATAACGGCAGGCTTCACAGTGTTAAAGCCATGCTGCGGAAGAGAGGGCTTAATACTGTGTGCGAGTCCGCACGATGCCCGAATATTGCCGAATGTTTTTCAAAGCCCACTGCAACATTTATAATTTTAGGCAATGTCTGCACAAGGAGTTGCGGGTTTTGTTCGGTAGATAAGGGGCATCCTGAGCTGATTGCAGAAGATGAGCCTGTGAATGTGGCTGAAGCCTCATTGGAGCTTGATTTGAGGCATGTGGTTATAACCTCTGTAACGAGGGATGACCTGCCTGATAAAGGTGCAGGTCAATTTGCAAGGACAATTGATGCTGTTAGAGAAATTTATAAGGATGACAGGCGAGACGGCTGTCCTACAATCGAGGTATTGACACCCGATTTCTCAGGCTTGGCAGAATCAATCAGGATAGTTGCAGACAGGAGACCAGAGATTTATAACCATAACCTTGAAACAGTCCCTCGGCTTTATAAAAAGGTGAGACCACAGGCTGATTACGAGAGGTCTTTAAATTTGCTTGGTATGGTAAAAGATTTTTACCCTGATATTATTACAAAATCAGGTATTATGGTTGGATTGGGAGAGAGAACTGATGAAGTAATCGCCGTAATGAAAAATTTGTGGAAGGCTGGATGCGATGTTGTAACCATTGGACAGTATTTAATGCCTACAAAGAAGAATCTGCCTGTGGTAGAATATATAAAACCCGATGTATTTGATTATTATAAATCAGAGGGCGGGAAGATGGGCTTTAAACAAGTGGAATCCGCCCCATTCGTGAGAAGCTCATACAATAGTGCGCCAGAGCACCAGAACACCAGGTCACCAGTCAACAGTCAACAGTAATCTGGTGCTCTGGTGCACTGGTGACTGGTGCACTTTTAATTTATGCACAAATTTCAGAGAATAGAGAGGCTTCCCCCTTACATCCTCAGCGTTGTAACGGATTTAAGGATGAAGGCGAGGCAGAGGGGGGATGATATTATTGACTTCGGGATGGGAAACCCCGACCAGCCCACGCCGCCTCATATAGTGGAGAAGCTGATAGAGGCTGCTCAAAAACCCCAGAATCACAGGTATTCTGCATCGAGGGGTATAAAGAAACTGAGGCTTGCCATTACGGACTGGTATAAGAGGAATTATAATGTAGACATGGATTACGAGTCCGAGGCGATTGTAACAATCGGCTCAAAGGAGGGGCTGTCCCATCTTGCATTGACAATTTCAGGTTCCGGCGACACGGTATTGGTCCCTTCGCCGACTTATGCAATTCATACTTATGCCTTTATTATTGCAGGTGCGGATGTTGTAACAGTTCCATTGACAAAAAATAACGATTTTTTTGAGGAGCTGACCAATATATTTAAAAGGCATTGGCCCAAGCCTAAGGTGATTGTGATAAGTTTTCCCCACAATCCCACTACTGCCTGTGTCGAGCTTCCATTTTTTGAAAAGGTTGTTGCATTTGCAAAGGAGCATGATGTGATTGTGATTCATGATCTTGCCTATGCGGACATTGTGTTTGACGGATACAAGGCGCCGAGCATGATGCAGGTTCCTGGTGCAAAGGATGTGGGGGTTGAGTTTTTCACGCTTTCCAAGAGCTACAATATGCCGGGGTGGAGGGTTGGTTTCTGTGTGGGTAACAGCGAAATCATCAGGGCATTGCAAAAACTTAAAGGGTATCTGGATTACGGGATGTTCCAGCCTATTCAGATTGCGGCTATTATTGCATTGAACGGGCCGCAGGACTGCGTTCAGGAGATTTGTAATACCTATAAGTCCCGCAGGGATGTTCTTGTAGAGGGGCTTAACCGTATCGGCTGGAAGATTGAGAAGCCTAAGGCAACTATGTTTGTATGGGCTGAGATTCCAGAGCAGTATAAAAAAATCGGCTCTGTCGAATTCTCCAAGCTGCTGCTGGATAAGGCAAAGGTTGCAGTCTCGCCTGGTATCGGGTTCGGCGAAGGCGGAGACGAATTTGTCAGGTTTGCCCTGGTCGAGAACGAGCATCGGACACGGCAGGCGGTGCGGGGGATAAAGGGGATATTATAGGGAGGGTTTTGATATGATTTCTGTAAAAGGGATTTATGATGGGAAAAAGATTAAACCGACGGAAAAAATTAAGGCAAAAAAAAATACAGAGGTTATTATTACATTTCTTGATGATGAAGCAGTAGAAATGAAAAAGAAGGAAAAGGGGTTCTGGAAAACCTTTGGGGCATGGAAAGATATTGATGTAAATAAATTGATTAAAGAAATATATGAAGATAGAAAAATATCCCGTAGAAAAGAGGTATTAATGTGATATACATCCTTGATACTGATATATGTATTTATTGGCTGAAAGGGATTGACAATATTAAGGATAAAATTGAACAGATTGGTCTTAAGAATATACATACAACCATTATTACAACAGCAGAGCTTTATCATGGAGCTTTTCATTCAATAAAAGTAAAAGAAAATCTGAAAAGCGTAGAAAATTTTATAAAAATAATCAAACCGCTTCCCATTACAAAAAACTCTGCTAAGGGATTTGGAAGAATAAAATCAGAACTGAAAAGGCAAGGGAAAATCATAGATAATTTTGATATATTAATCGCAAGTATTGTATTGGATAACGAAGGTATCCTGGTGACAAATAATATTGGGCATTTTAATAGAATAAAGAAACTCAGGATTGAAAACTGGATGACTGAGCCATAAAGGGAGATAGTATGAAATCTATAAATATTGGTTTATTGGGATTCGGGACGGTTGGGACAGGGGTTATAAAGATTTTACAGCAAAACAGCGGCGCTATTGAAAGACGGCTTGGCGCAAAGCTTAACCTTAAAGGGATTGCTGATTTGGATATAGAGACTGACAGGGGTGTAAAAGTAGATAAGAATATCATTACAAAGGATGCCTACAAGATTTTAAACGACCCAGAGATTGATATTATTATCGAGCTGATAGGCGGATATGAGCCTGCCAGGACATTCATACTCCATGCGCTGAAGAATAAAAAGCATGTGGTTACTGCAAATAAGGCTCTGCTTTCAAAACACGGCAGCGAGATATTCGAAGCTGCTGTTAAAAACAAGGTAGATATAGGGTTTGAGGCGAGTGTTGGGGGAGGTATTCCTATTATAAGAGCTATGAAAGAGGGCTTTCCTGCAAATAATATCCAGTCTGTTTACGGGATAGTAAACGGGACATGCAATTATATATTGAGCAAGATGAGCGATGAAGGGAGACCATTTAATGATGTTTTGAAAGAAGCTCAGGCACTCGGTTTTGCAGAGGCGAATCCGAGCCTCGATATTGAGGGGGGCGATTCTGCCCATAAGATTACAATCCTTGCATCTCTTGCCTTCGGCGCGAGGGTTGATATAGACAAGGTTTATACAGAGGGGATTTCAAAAATAACCCCGATAGATATAAATTTTGCAAGAGAATTCGGCTATAGGATAAAACTCCTTGCTATAACAAAGAGGAGCGGAAACGAGATAGAGGTCAGGGTGCATCCTACAATGGTCAGGGAAGATAATCCCATATCAAAGGTGAACGGTGTGCTGAATGCCATCGAGGTTACTGGCGATATGGTTGGAGAAAATATGCTGATTGGAAAAGGTGCAGGGTCTCTTCCTACAGGGAGCGCAATTGTCGGCGATATAATCGAGATAAGCAGGAATATTTTATACGGAGGGGTAAACAGGGTTCCGCCCCTCTCATTTCTGCCCGGTTATATAGAGGATGCAAAGATTAAAAATATTAATGAAATTATTTCGGAATATTACATAAGATTTTCAGTTGTTGATAAGCCCGGTGTTCTATCGAAGATTTCAGGGGTGCTGGGTAATCATTACATCAGTATCTCCTCTGTTATTCAGAAGGGGAGGGGAGAAAAGGGCGGGGTTCCCCTCGTTGTTATGACCCATTCGGCAAAGGAGAAGGATATTCAGAAGGCGCTGTCGGAGATAGATAAACTCGATGTTGTGCTGGATAAATCTGTTCTGATAAGGGTGGAGAATGGAGAACGGGTATAAAAGTGTAAGTGTAAGTGTAAGGAATCTATTGCTTCTCACTTTCACTTTCACTTACACTTTCACTTACATATGAAATACATTATTCTTCTTGGCGATGGGATGCCGGATTATCCCATAGATGAATTGGGCGGCAAGACCCCGCTGGAGTATGCAAATACTCCGAACATGGATTTTATTGCGAAGAACGGGACTGCGGGGTGTGTGAAGACAATCCCTGACGGTTTTCCGCCGGGAAGCGATGTATCTAATCTCTCCATACTCGGTTACGACCCTGCGAAATATTATACAGGTAGGGCGCCTCTTGAGGCAGCGAGTATAGGAGTTAAGCTATTGCCAACAGATGTAGCCTTTCGATGCAACCTTGTAACCCTTGGATTGAAGGATGGTCAGCTTATTATGGAGGATTTCAGCGCCGGACATATAAGCACAGAGGAGGCAAGGGAATTGATTGCTGCATTGGATAAAGAATCGGGGACAGATGAGATAAAATTTTATCCAGGGGTCAGTTACCGCCATCTCATGGTATGGAAGAACGGCAAGGACAAACTAAAGCTTACGCCTCCACATGATATTTCGGGCAAAGGGATAAAGGATTATATGCCGAAAGGGGAGGGGGCGGATGTATTGATAAAATTGATGAGCGATTCGCAGATATTTTTAAATAATCAGAAGATTAATCAGGACAGGAAAAAGAACGGTAAAAACCCTGCCAATAGTATTTGGCTCTGGGGGCACGGCAAGGCGCCTGCAATGCCGACTTTAAAAGAGAGATTCGGTTTGACAGGCTCGATTATAGCAGCAGTGGATTTAATGAAAGGTATCGGTATATACGCAGGGCTTACTCCTATAAATGTCCCGGGCGCTACCGGATATATTGATACGAATTATGAAGGTAAAGCTGATTATGCGTTAAAAGAATTAGAGGAGAAAGATTTTGTGTATGTCCATATAGAGGCGCCTGACGAGGCGGCGCATAACGGCTCTCTGAAAAATAAGATAAAGGCAATCGAGGATTTTGACAGCAAGGTGGTGGGACGGATTTTGAAGGGAATAGAGAAGTTTAAAGATTACAGGATAATGGTTGTATCCGACCATCCGTCTCCGATTTCCATTAAGACACATTCGGCAGAGCCTGTCCCATTTGCAATTTATCCAGCAAAATCCCCTCTCAATCCCCCCTTTAATAAAGGGGGGGAAGGGGGGATTACAGGTTTTAATGAAAAGATAGTGAATAACCCTTCAATTAAATTTGAAAAAGGGCATGAATTGATAGAGTTCTTTATTAATTAGCAAAATTTTTATGGCTACCTTAATTGAAAAGGCAAGAAAGGGTATTATTGCCCCTGAGATGGAGACGGCGGCAGAGGCTGAGAGTGTAACCCCTGAGTTTATAAGAAATGGGATTGCAGAGGGGAGTATTGTTATAACAAAGAATGTAAAAAGACCCCCCTTTGTAAAAGGGGGGCGGGGGGGGATTAAGCCCCTCGGTATAGGCGGGGGCTTGAGGACGAAGATAAATGCAAACATAGGAACATCGGGCGACAGGGCGGATATAAACACAGAGTTGAGTAAATTAAAAATTGCTGTAGAGTCGGGCGCCGATACTGTGATGGATTTAAGCACAGGCGGAGATATAGATTCTATCCGCAGGGAGATTATAAAAAATTCCTCTGTGCCTATAGGGACAGTCCCAATATATCAGGCGATATGCGAGGGCATATCAAGGAATAAACAGCTTGAGGATTTAACAGTAGATGATATTTTTAGTGTGATAGAGAGGCACGGTGAGGATGGAGTAGATTTTATTACGGTTCACTGCGGGGTAACGCTGGAGACGGTGAAACGGATGAATGAGGAGGGGAGGCTGCTCGATATTGTGAGCAGGGGAGGGGCGCTCCTTTCGAGATGGATGCTTTACACGAAAGAGGAGAATCCACTTTATTCGCAATTTGACAGGCTTATCGAGATTGCAAAAAAACATGAAATGGTTTTAAGTCTTGGAGACGGCTTGAGACCCGGCTGTCTTGCCGATGCTACAGACAGGGGGCAGGTGCAGGAGACAATAATCCTTGGAGAGCTTACGGACAGGGCAAGAAAAGCAGGGGTTCAGGTGATGATTGAAGGACCGGGACACATGCCTATAAACCAGATCCCTGCCAATATCCTCCTGCAAAAAAGGCTGTGCCACAATGCACCATTTTATGTGCTTGGACCGCTCGTAACAGATATTGCACCAGGCTATGACCATATTACCTCTGCAATCGGCGGTGCAATTGCTGCTGCATCCGGCGCAGATTTTCTCTGCTATGTTACTCCTTCCGAGCATCTAAGCCTGCCTACAGTTGAAGATGTAAGAGAAGGTGTTATTGCCTCAAAGATAGCAGCACATGCAGGAGATATTGCCAAAGGTGTTAAAGGGGCAATTGACAGGGATGTTCAGATGGCGAAGTTCAGGAAATCACTTGACTGGGAGGGGCAGATAAAAACAGCCGTTGACCCCGAAAAGGCAAGAAAGATACGGATGGCAAATCCGCCTGCCGAAGACGATGTCTGCACCATGTGCGCCTCCTTCTGTGCAATTAAGATGGCTGTAAAAAAGATATGATATAAACAACGCTTTAGATGTGACCTAAATCACACGCAAAAACCACAAAAAAGTCTTGACAAAATATTTTTAAGTGGTATATTTTCCCTATGATTTGATTATCCAACCTTACACAAAAGGAGCCATTGTTCGTTCCCATGCTCTGCGTGGGAACGATGTTTTTTAAATTCGAGTCAGTCAGTCAGTCAGTCAGTCAGTCAGTTTAACCACCCCTAAAAATAATTTTTTCCTCACACTTACACTTGCACTTACACTCTTTGCCTGTTCCTCCGCCCCCAAAAAGACCGCACAGATACAGCACATTGAATCCGGCATATACCGTGACTACGAAAAAGCCGTTTCGCCTGCCGAGCTGCTAAATCCCCTCAAAAAAACAGATGTAATCTACACACAGGACACCCATGCGGTTATGTGGGTAAAACTCAAAGACATAGAAGGAAGCCACACATTAAGATGGGACTGGATTTCACCCGACAAGAATATCTATTTCAAGACTCAGGACATTGAAATCAATTCAGACAGCAAGAAACACGATTTGAACACCGCAGTCCACCGTATAGGAATAAGGGGGGAGAAGTCGGAGAAACTCACAGGAGAATGGCAGGTCCATGTATATCTGGACAACTATCTCATCACATCGAGACATTTCAACTTACTTCCCGGGATAGGAGATATAGACAGATACATAACAGCAGGTCCCTTAAACACAGTATCAAAGGACAAGACCAAATGGGCTATTATCATCGGCATAGAAAAATACAGAAATGTTACCCCTGCCCTATATGCCAATAGAGATGCCAGTCTCATGAAAGAATATATCAACAAATTCGCAGGCATTCCCGAAGAAAACATATTTCTGCTGACGGACGACAATGCCACAAAGAACGGAATTGAAATACTACTGGACAGAACAAGAAGGCTTATCAAAGAAGGTGATACAGTATATTTTTATTATGCAGGGCATGGAATACCCGATGTAGGGGATAGCACCCCCTATATTCTCCCCTCGGATGGAGACCCTGATAACCCGAGACTAAGCAGTTACCCCCTGGATAGACTATACAAAGACCTAAACGACCTCAAGGCAAAGAATATCTATGTATTCATAGATGCATGTTTTTCGGGTATGGTGGGGAGGCAGAAGGAGGAGAAGATGCTCATAGCAGGTCGCCCCGGAACTTTGATTGTCAAAGACCCTGTCATAGCATCGGAGAAAATAGCCCTATTTGCCGCTGCAAGAGAGAATCAGATAAGTAACTTCTACAAAGAAGAAGAGCATGGATTATTCACATACTATCTCCTCAAAGGCATGGTTGGAGAAGCGGATATTAACAAGGACAGACAGATTAACATAGAAGAACTCTATAAATACATATCTGGAAATGTGGAATCCGTATCGAGAAGACTATTCGGCATGAACCGCTATCAAGTGCCTGTCTTAAAACCGTATCCAGTAGGGAGGGAGATAAATCCGGTACTTGTAAATGTGGAATAAAAACAAAAAAATCATAAGGAGAAAGGGAGAAGAAGGTGAAATGGAGAAAAAACAAATACCAAAATTATTAAACTCATTTGCCCTTATCCTTTTTATTTTCTATTCTCCCCTATTCTCCATTCCACCCTTTCTCCTTAATCTTTCTTACGCCTCAGACTGCGACTGGGTAGAAAGCACAGGAGAATCTGTAGCCGAAAACATCACACCTGACGAAGCAAGACAATTGGCAATCAACCGTGCAAGAATATCGGCAATAGAAAGCAAGACAGGAGTAAAAGTTCAAGGTGGAACACTGGTCAAAGATTACAACCTTCTGTCTGACATGATTCAAACACTATCTCAAGGCTATATCATAGACGAGAAGGTCATAAAATGGGAGCAGGGAGAAGTCCCCCTAATCCCCCTTAATAAAGGGGGTGAGGGGGTTGTTGGGGGACAGGGGGTTGTCC
>JACQEW010000071.1 GCA_016200365.1 Nitrospinota bacterium | reverse complement strand
CCTGCCTTCCAATATATCTTTATATTTATGGAGCATTTCAGGATAGTCCTTTACATCTGTTGCAAATAGATGATTCTCAATTATCCCCTTCATTTGCTTGAACCAGTAAAGGGAAATCTGAGTTAAAAACCTCCCCTTTCCCGGAATACCATTGGGCAAAACAACATCGAAGGCAGATACCCTGTCAGTGGCAATAATTAAAAGGTAGTCATTTAATTCATAAATATCCCTCACCTTTCCGCTTCTCAAGAACTTAATACCTTTTAAATTCGTCTCCATCAAAACATCATTCATTTTTTCTTTCTCCTTGCTTATTTTTTTAATAAGTGTTTCTGCCCACTTTATTGATTTTTCGGCAAAAGATATGGCTTCGGACACTTCACTTTCCGATATTTCTCCCCAGTAACCGGGATAGCGGGTTTCTACGGCATAGGGTGTTAATACCCCGACATCCGATAGATCAGAAGGGATAGATATTCCAGCGGCTTCAAAGGTATCGAGAAGCTCTTCAATATCATGGGTGAAAGGGAAGTCAATTTTGTAAAATAATAAAACTGCCTTGAGAGCTTTTTCTACTGATTGTTGGGCGTGAAAACATATCTGTTCCGGCAATACATCTTGATTCAGTCCAAGCCTTGCAAGTTTTAAATCACTTTTAGAATGTATCAACCATTCTTCAGGTGAAACAGGAATACGCCTTTTAGGCGGCGGATTCATAGACAACTTTCCCCTTTTTGACGGCTTCTCTGTAGATTAGACCCGGTGTATTTATCATTTCTTCTAAGCTTTTTTCATATACTACAAGGATATCCATAGGCATTAATATCCCCTTTAATGCACGACGAATACGGACGCTTTCCTTTCGAGGGTTTTCAATATCTTCTTTTGTTACCACCAGCACATCGAGGTCGCTGTTTAAATTCATATCGCCTCTGACATAAGAGCCAAAGATAATTACCCTGCAAGGTCTGCTTATCTCAACAATCTTGTCAATAACAGCCTTAACCTTTTGTGGTGTTACTTCCCAAAGGACAGCCATAAAATCTCCCTATTGCAAACTCCCTTTTTAAAAGCATATAAAAGATAGCACATTTTGCCGTATAAAACAATCCTCTTAAAATGGCTGATCTTTCTTCAAGTTTCTTTCTTTAATCATAGCATATATCGCAGGAATAACAATGAGGGTTAATATTGTGGATGAAACCATGCCTCCTACCATTGGCGCAGCTATTCTTTTCATAACCTCGGAGCCTGTCCCTGTCCCCCACATAATCGGGAGGAGTCCTGCCATAATAGCAGTAACCGTCATCATCTTAGGTCTAACTCTTTCCACAGCACCAAACATTACTGCATCATAGATTTCCTTTTTGGTTATTTTTACTCTTAACTCTTCACTCTTCACTCTTAACTCATGGTAGGCATAGTCAAGGTATATAAGCATGACCACACCTGTCTCTGCTGCAACTCCTGCCAGTGCAATAAATCCCACGCCTACTGCCACACTGAGGTTATAACCGAGATAGTATATAAACCATACCCCTCCAACCAGAGCGAACGGGACGGAGAGCATGACGATAAGGCTCTCCGTAACATTTTTAAAATTAAAATAAAGAAGGAGGAAGATTATCCCGATGGTCATAGGGACGACTATCTTGAGCCTCTCCTTTGCTCTGACCATATACTCATATTGTCCGCTCCAGACAATACTGTATCCAACAGGAATTTTTATTTTTTCCGCCACAGCCTTCTTTGCCCTTTCGACATAAGTTCCAACATCTATATCCTTTATGTCAATATATATCCAGGCATTTAATCTTGCATCTTCGCTTTTAAGTGAATCCGGTCCGGTAACTATTTTTATATCGGCCACCTGTGTAATAGGAATATGCTCGCCTCTCGGCGTAGGAATTAGAATTCTCTGAAGTTTTGTCATATCATCTCTAAATTCCCTGCTGTATCGTAAATTTACGGGATACCTCTCCAATCCTTCTACAGTTGTAGTAATAGTCATGCCTCCAACAGCCGATAGAATTACATCCTGTATATCATCCACTGTAAGCCCATACCGTGCCGCCTCCTCTCTTTTTATTCTGTAATCGAAATAATAACCCTGTCCCGTTCTCTCTGCATATACGGATAGTGTGCCGGGCACTCCTCTTATAACCGTCTCTATTTCCTTTCCTATATCTTCAAGGAGCTTCAGGTCTGCCCCCATTACTTTTATCCCTACAGGTGTCTTGATGCCTGTTGACAGCATATCCACCCTCGTTTTTATTGGCATAGTCCACGCATTTGTTAAACCGGGAAATTTTATTGCAGCATCCATTTCGCTCACAAGCTTATCGGGTGTCATGCCAGGTCTCCATTCAGATTCAGGTTTCAGTGTAATCACAGTCTCAACCATCATAAGCGGCGCCGGATCCGTTGCAGTCTCTGCCCTGCCGATTTTACCTAATACATGGTGAACTTCCGGGAAGGTCTTTATAATCTTATCTGTCTGCTGGAGGATTTCCCTCGCCTTTGTAATAGATATACCGGGAAGCGTCGTAGGCATGTAGAGTAAATCCCCTTCGTAGAGGGTCGGCATGAACTCGCTTCCGAGTCTTTGATATGGGATGATTGTAGCTATAAGAATAACGATTGCCGCAGCTATGGTAAAAAGCTTCGCCCTAAGGACAAGCCATATTACAGGTTTATATAAAAAAATCAAAAGCATGTTTAGCGGATTGCTCCTCTCGGGCGCTATCTTTCCCCTTACTAAATAACCCATGAGCACGGGCACAATGGTTATCGAGAGAAAAGCTGCACCTGCCATGGAATAGGTCTTTGTAAATGCCAGAGGCTTAAAAAGCCTGCCCTCCTGTGCCTGAAGTGTAAAGACAGGTATGAAGGAGAGTGTAATTATCAGTAAGGAGAAAAATAATGGGGGTCCTACCTGTTTAGATGCCTCCATTATTATCTGCCAGTGGTCCTTTTTTCCTGCATCCCTCTCGAGATGTTTATGGGCATTCTCTATCATTACTATGGCAGCATCTATCATTGCGCCTATGGCAATAGCAATACCGCCAAGGGACATTATATTTGCGTTAATGCCCTGATAATGCATAATGATAAATGCAATCAGGATGCCTACGGGAAGTGTGAATATGGCGACAAAGGCCGAGCGGAAATGGAGGAGAAAAACCATGCAGACAAGAGACACGACTATACTTTCTTCAAGGATTTCTTTTTTACATTATTTATAACCTCGAGGGCGTTCTGACTATGCCTCATTACAATTATCCCGCCTGCCACTTCACCCTCGCCATTTAACTCCAGCAATCCCCTTCTTAATTCCGGACCGAGATGGACATAAGCCACATCCCTTAAAATTATCGGCGTCCCGTTTTTATCAACGCCCACTGGGATACTTTTTATATCATCCACATTTTTTATATAACCGAGCCCCCTCACCATATACTCTCTCTCAGCCATCTCGATAACACTTCCGCCTACATCCCTGTTGCTCCTCTCGATAGCCATTTTTATCTTTTCCAACGGCAGGTTGTAGGCAATCAGCTTATTCGGGTCAACCTCCACCTGATACTGCTTAACATATCCACCAATACTTGCAACTTCCGCCACACCATCTATAGATTGCAATTGATACCTGAGATACCAGTCCTGTATGCTCCGGAGTTTTGACAGGTCATGTCTGCCGCTCTTATCCACTATTGCATATTCATATACCCACCCTACCCCGGTGGCATCCGGCCCCAGTCTTGGAGTAACTCCCTTCGGCAATCTTGCAGAGACATAGTTCAGATACTCCAGCACCCTGCTCCTTGCCCAATAAATATCCGTTCCGTCTTCAAATATTATATAGACGAAGGAGTAGCCGAAGAAGGAATAGCCGCGGACAACCTTTGAATAAGGAACTGCCAACATAGTTGTGGTTAATGGATAGGTAACCTGATCTTCTACAACCTGCGGCGTCTGCTCGGGATACTCTGCAAATACTATCACCTGAACATCGG
>JACQEW010000084.1 GCA_016200365.1 Nitrospinota bacterium | reverse complement strand
TGCGGCAATTTTTTATAATTTCCTTATCAACAAAAAAAGGTCTCTGACCTTTACAATCAGAGACCTTTTTAGGGGCTGTTCTCCGAACAGCCCTAAAGATGCTCGTTCAGGGAACGAACCCTACCTTTTTTTACTTCTTTTTATAACCGGGCTCCCAGTATTTCTCAGGTCCATCGTGCAGCGACCATTCCCCTCTTGTCTTCGCATGCCGGACAGCCTTATCTTTATCGTCGGATGAAAAATCCCGCTGGATTGATAAGACCTGTTTCGGGTAAATCAAATCAGGGTCGTTTATTTTATCATGATTAGCCTTATAAATAATCGGCCACATAAAAGGATTTTCATATACATCCTTATGCTTGGCTATCTTCCACAGTGATTCGCCTTTTACCACCTCATGACTCGCCTTCCCTGCTGCTTCTGCTGCCGCTGCTTTTGCCTCTTCTCCTGCCCTCGCCTCTTCTCCCGCTCTCGCCCTTGTTTCTTCTTCAGCCTTTAGCCTTGTCTCCTCTTCAGCCCTTTTCCTTGCCTCTTCTTCAGCCTTTGCTTTTGCCGCAGCTTCAGCCTTTAATCTTGCCTCTTCTTCAGCCTTCTTCTTTCCCTCCTCGAATTTTTTCCTTGCCTCTTCTGCTCTCCTTATCCCTTCTTCTTCTTCGGCTTTTTTCCTTGCCGCAGCTTCAGCCTTTAATCTTGCCTC
Source organism: Nitrospinota bacterium (assembly GCA_016200365.1). Lineage (GTDB taxonomy): Bacteria > Nitrospinota > Nitrospinia > UBA9942 > UBA9942 > JACQEW01. The sequence goes on along the minus strand of JACQEW010000084.1, from coordinate 2,895 downwards.
CTCTTCCGTCTTCTTTTTAGCCTCATCTTCTGCAGATACAGCAGGCTTCTCCACAACAGGCTCAGGCGGCTTCTTCTTTGCACAACTTACTACGCTAAACAATGGAGCAGAAATCAGGGCAATACCGCAAATAATAATAAACATCTTAAAACTGCTATTTTTCATCTCTTCACCTCCTTGTAAAATGATTTTTATAAAACTATAATACCCTTAACTCAATATGTCAAGGATAAATTTTAAATTTTAAAAAAAAATAAATTTTTTTAAGGGAAATTTTAAAAACATATTAAGGAGAAAGGGAGAAGAAGATGGAGAAATGGAGAGAAATATTTTAATGTTTTATTATTATTATTATTCTCCCTTATTCTCCATTTCTCCATTTCTCCTTAATATGTTTCTTTTGTTCTTACTTCACAATCAAGCCTGCATATCCTACCACCTGCTCATAATCCCCGCTGACATCTCCCGATGTCATATATTTAATCAATCTTGCCTCTTTTGCGCCAAGATTCCTGCAGGCGATGAGCATTGCCGTTGTCGGGGCAATTCCGCACATGGTTATATCGTTTTTCATGACGGTATCAAAAAGACCTTTGGGGTCCAATTTTAATATTTGATCAATCGCCTTCCTGTCTTTTAAACTTGCGCTGTTTTGAGATTCATAATGGGTCATATCAGAGCTTGCTATAATCAAAACAGGCTTTCCATATTCGTTAATAGTCTCCGATATTGCCCCCCCTATATCTTCGCATAACTCGTAATCCGTAGTCATTATGGTTATCGGAACTATTTCAAAATCTTTCCTGAAATATTGAATGAAGGGTATCTGGACTTCAAGGGAATGCTCGTGCAGATGTCCAAGACTGTCGTCTTTTATATATTGAGAGTTAGAGATGATTTCATTTGCCAAGGCGGAGTTTATTTTCACATTTCCGTTCGGCATATCCCATTCTCCCGATGCCATGAGCGATACCATTTCGCCCATTCCCGTATGATTCGGACCTAATATGATGATATTTTCGGGAATATTTATATTAGAATAAACCGCACCTGCTACCGCCCCCGAATAAATATAGCCTGCATGGGGTGATACTATCCCTATGGCATCAACCTTTTCCTTTACCTCAACTGCAAATTCCTTTATCTGTCTTTTAATTGCATCGGGAGATAAAGGATAAAACCTCCCTCCCACCGCCGGTTTTCTTGTCATGGTCACCTCCCTGAATGTAAGCTATTCCATGGACTCTCCTATATGTATAATATTATTCCTTAGATTGATTTTGTCAAATATTTTCGGCATATTAATAAGAAAGATATATGTAACAATTTCAAAGGTGGATTCAGAGAGGGGATTGAACTTTTACTTGTTTCTTACTTCGTATATCTTGTATAATAAAATACATGGGGCGTGCCCCGTTAGAGATTTCATAGCAATGCTTTACACATAGGTAATAAAAAGCAGAAAAGATAGCAGGTGGTATACCGGTTATACTGACAATTTACGGAAACGCTTCAAAGAGCATAATAACAACATGGTAGTTTCAACTAAAAACAGGGGGACATTTGAGCTTATATATTATGAGGCTTGTATAGATAAATATGATGCATTAAGAAGGGAGAGATATTTAAAAACAGGAATGGGAAAACGCTATCTTAAGAATCGTTTGAAGCGTTTCCTATCTCTAACGGGGCGTAGCGCAGCCTGGTAGCGCACCTGAATGGGGTTTCTGTAAGACTGGACACACATCTCCAGACATTTTGATTTTCGTTTTCATTGCACATTATTTGTGCAATTTATATCATTTTTTACAAGTTTTTATCCCATTTTTAGAACGCTAATTAATTTTGATTCTCTTTTTCAATTTCAACGATCCTTCCGCTTTACTCCCCTGTAAATTTATCTCAAACCCTTTTTATATCCTTTCGTAAACGCACAAAATTGCCCTTCTTTTCCCTTTTCTCATTTTCAATTACTTTCCCCCTCTATATCCTTTTTAGATTATAAAGTGTATAAAAAAAAGAAAATATAAAAAAATTGGTAAGCCAGACTTCGTATACGCCTTTTAAATGCCTTTTCTTAACTCAATTAATGGTTAGATACCTACCCCCACTATCAATATAATCAGGCATCTCCGGATGGGTGTATTTTTTAAAATATATTTTCCTGCAGCAAAATCGAAGCGCCGGCAATCATACTTCCGCGGCAAATACTAAATCCGCTCCAGTATCATTGCATTTAACGACCACCCTTTAAACCGTTTCTCATGGATAAAACTCATGACAAACGGTTTAAGACAAGGGATAGTCTCTATCAGGGAGAAGATTCTCCCTGATAACCCTCTTTTAAGACAGGTTTCAGCACGAACTGTCAGGGGATTGCTTATACGAGCGAGAACCGCCCGCTGCAAATTTCCGTTATCTCCGTTTTTTTATCACTATGGAGAAAGGGGGTATCTTCTGCATCCTTGAGCAGCTCCTTCTCGATACTGGTATGTGTATTGCCCTCAATGAAAAATTAACCACTTCCCTCTTAATAAAAATGGTTTTCAATTTCGATTAGGGCAAGGGGAGTGTTTTTGTTGAGGTATTCGCCCTGCACCGAAGGGGCAGCAGCATTTTTGAAAGTTCTATTGATATTTGCTTACAAAGGCAGAAACTCAACCCTATTTATAAAGTCCTCTGGTTCTCCTGCCTTAGCAATTATCTCCAGATTCTTAATACAAATTCCAATTGAAATTTTTAAAGGTGATGTATAACCTGAATCTTGCATCAAAACACACCTTTCCCCACCGAGAGGTAAAATTTTTTAAAATTACTTTCAAATTACTCACTTAACGCCATTATCAGAAGAGTAATCTGCTTGTTTTCCTACTTGCTATCTTTTAAAATTTGACT
>JACQEW010000083.1 GCA_016200365.1 Nitrospinota bacterium | reverse complement strand
GTTTTTATTTTATTTAATATATTTTTGTAAATAAATTTATGGATGTGATAAACTTACGTATAGCAATGGCACAGATAAATACGACTGTCGGCGACCTCGAGGGAAATGCAGGAAAGATTATCGAATATATAGAAAGGGCTAAAAGCATAAAGGCGGATGTGGTGGTCTTTCCCGAGCTATCTGTGACAGGGTATCCGCCTGAAGACCTTTTATTGAAGGCGGATTTTGTAAAAGGGAATAAGGAGTATCTAAAAAGGATTGCAAAGAAGACAAAGGGCATAACCGCTGTTGTGGGTTTTGCCGATAAACCTGCCCTGAGCAAAGCCGAAGGGAAAGATAATGCGGTCTACAACGCAGCAGGCATTTTGAATAATGGAAAGATTAAAGCCGTATACCATAAGATATATCTCCCAAATTACGGTGTCTTTGACGAAAAGAGATATTTTCAATCGGGCAAGGAGTGTCCTGTATTTGTCATAAACGGGGTGATTACAGGTATAAATATTTGTGAGGATATATGGTATTATGACGGGCCGCCGAGATGGCAGGCGAAAAGGGGGGGGGCTGAACTCATAATAAATATCTCCTCATCCCCATACCATGCAGGGAAGGGCGGGATAAGAAAGAGGATGCTGTCGGGAAGGGCAAGGGAGAATAACTGCTATATAGCGTATAATAATCTCGTTGGCGGGCAGGACGAGCTGGTGTTTGACGGGAATGGATTTATTTTTGATAAAAATGGAAGGCTCATTACACAGGGAAAACAGTTTAAGGAGGATATGATATTGGCGGATTTGAAGTTTTCAGGTATAAGTAATCGTCAATCAAAAATCGGTAATCGTCAATCGAAAACTCCTCCTGTAAAAGTAATAAGGATAAACGGGAAATCTGAAATAAAAATAAAGCCGCCTCTCCCCGAAACAAAGAAAACCAAGCCTCTGGATAAATTAGGTGAGATATACAGCGCCCTTGTTATCGGGACAAGGGACTATGTCAGGAAAAATGGATTTTCCAAGGTAGTGGTGGGCTTGAGCGGAGGCATAGATTCGGCACTCACGGCTGTTATTGACGTGGATGCTCTGGGGAAAGATAATGTTATCGGAGTCTCGATGCCCTCCCCTTTTTCATCGGTGGGGAGCATTGTTGATGCAGAAGACCTTTCAAAAAATCTCGGCATAAGATTTATAAAAATATCCATATCCTCATTGATGGATGCCTATACAACAGCATTGGAAGATATATTCGAGGGTTTACAGAAAGATACAGCCGAAGAGAATATACAGGCGCGCATAAGGGGTAATATAGTCATGGCGATTTCAAATAAATTCGGCTGGCTGGTTTTAACTACTGGAAATAAGAGCGAGATAAGCACAGGTTACTGCACCCTTTACGGAGATATGGCAGGAGGTTTTGCAATTTTAAAGGATTGCACAAAGACATTGGTTTATGAGCTTGCTGAATATAAAAATTTTGTGGAAAGGAGGGAGATTATAAATAGGAGTATAATGGAAAAGGAACCATCTGCCGAGCTGAAGCCTGATCAGAGGGATTCGGATACTCTGCCGCCTTATGCCGTATTGGACCCAATCCTCCATGCTTATGTAGAGGAGGATAAAGCGATAGATAAAATTATGAAAATGGGGTATAAAGCGGATATGGTCAGGAAAGTCATCCGCCTGGTGGATAGAAACGAATATAAGAGAAGGCAGTCTCCGCCGGGCATAAAGATAACACCTAAGGCGTTCGGGAAGGATAGAAGGCTGCCGATAACGAATAAATATCAAGTGTAAGTGCAAGTGCAAGTGAACAACCAATGCAACACTTACACTTTCACTTGCACTTTTATAAAGGGAGGGTAAAGAGAGATGGTACTTGTGCCGAAAAAAGTGTTTTTTACGAAAGGAGTTGGAACCCATAAAGAAGAGCTGCGCTCTTTCGAGCTTGCATTAAGGGATGCGGGTATTGAAAAATGCAATCTGGTCTATGTATCCAGTATATTGCCTCCCGGCTGCAAAATAATCAGCAGGAAAGACGGGTTGAGACAATTAATACCCGGCATGATTACCTATTGCGTGCTTGCAAGATGCGGGAGCAATGAGCCTCACAGGCTGGCCGCTTCATCCGTAGGCTGCGCCATACCAACCGATAAGAATACTTACGGTTATTTGAGCGAGCACCATTCCTATGGCAAGACAGAAAAGGCTGCCGGCGATTATGCAGAGGATCTGGCTGCTGCAATGCTTGCCTCGACTCTCGGTGTCGAGTTTGACGAGAACAAAAGCTGGGATGAGAAAAAAGAGGTCTTCAAAATCAGCGATAGGATAGTCCGAACAACCAACATTACTCAAACAGCGGTGGTAAAGAGCGGCTACTGCACGGTGGTTGCAGCAGCGGTGTTTTTATTCTAACCCCGTTAGATAAAGGTATATTGACAGAATTATCTTCTTTCATAAGCTAATATCTAACGGGGCTAACGCTGTATATGGAGCATTTTGGATTTTTTTTCATTGAAGGGACCTATAATCGTTATTTATAATGATGACCTTAAAATAAAGAGAGGTTCGTCAGACGATATAATTTCTTTTAATGCTGTAATAAAAACATCCGAAGATGTCGAAAGGACATTAAAAGATTCCGGTTTTGAAACACTCAGAATAGGCTTAAATTCGGATAGGCTGATAGATACAATAAAAAAACTCGGCGAATCGAAACCGCAGATTATCTTCAATCTCTGCGAAGGCTTTGATGGAGACCCCTCCCAAGAGAAGAATGTAGCCGCCCTATTTGAGCTGCTCGATTTGCATTACACAGGCTCCCCGTCGTCAATAATAGGTCTGACATCGGATAAATGGAAAACCAAACAACTGCTGCTTCAGAATAGTATCCCTGCACCCAAAGGAACAGGAATTAATCAAATATCAAATATCAAATCTCAAATCTCAAATCTCAAATTTCCCCTCATGGTAAAACCGCTGTCTGAGGACGGAAGCATCGGCATTGAGAGGGATTCTGTTGTCTCTGACCGGCATGCACTGAAGAGGAAGATTGAATTTATATTAGATACCTATAATCAGCCGGCTATGGTAGAGGAATATATTGACGGCAGGGAGTTCGATGTATCAATTATAGGAAATTCCAAGCCCTTCATATTACCGATTTCCGAGATAGATTACTCTCGGATTTCACCCGATACTCCAAAGATTCTCTGCTACACATCGAAATGGATGAAGGACAGCGACATATACAGGCTTACACCATCTGTATGCCCTGCAGATATTCCGGATGATATAGAGAAGGATATAAAAGGCACAGCATTAAAGGCATTTGAAATTACAGGATGCAGAGATTATGCAAGGGTTGATATAAGACTGAGCAAGGATAATGTCCCTTATGTCTTAGAGGTAAACGCCAATCCTGATATTTCTGTAGATGCAGGGATGGCAAAATCAGCAAAGGCAGCAGGATGGTCATACCGTGACTTGATTAAGAACATACTGAATGCTGCGATGGAGAGGGCTTGATGGACATAAAGGTTAGAAAAATGTTAGGGGAAGATAGAGAGGCTATCAGGTCTATACTTCTAAGGACAGAAGTTTTTAATCAGGATGAGATTGACTGTGCTATGGAGCTTATAGATATATATCTGAATAATCCTTCTCAGAAAGATTATCTGCTTGCCTCTGCAATAAATGGCAATAACGAAGTCGTTGGTTATGTATGCTACGGGAAGGCGCCGCTTACGCATGGGGCTTATGACCTCTACTGGATTGCAGTAGAGCCGGAATATCAGAGGGAGGGTGTAGGCAGGATATTACTTAATTATGTAGAGAGTGAGATAACGAAGCTTTCGGCAAGGATGCTCCTCGCCGAGACATCTTCAAGGGCAGTCTATGAAAAGACAAGGAGGTTTTACATCAAAAATGGTTTTTCAGAAGAGGCGAGGGTAAAGGATTTTTACTCTACAGGAGATGACAAGGTGATTTATAAAAAGATTTTCCCTTAATCCTCATAAGCCTCGCAGAATTGACCTGTTGTATCCGGGAAATCGGGGAAAAGGTTGTTATACTCAATCATCATGCACTTATTCATAACGACCTTTATCCCGTTTTTTATCAGCTTCTCTGCTGCCTCGTTGTTTACAACACCTATCTGCATCCATACAACCTTTGCACCTATTTTAATGGCTTCGTCGGCAATAGGGGGAACGGCATCCGGCTTGCGGAATATATCCACACTCTCTACAGTAAAAGGGATGCTGCTCAAATTGGGGTAGCATTTTTCTCCCAATACGGTGTCATAATTCGGGTTTACTGGGACAATTTTATATCCCCTCTCTTTTAAAAAAGATGCTACACGAAAGCTGTCCCTGTCAGGCTTATTGGAAATGCCGACTACAGCCACGACTTTGTAATTGGAAAGTATCTCCTTAATCTCCTCATTTGTGGAATTATGGGCAGGAAATTCGCATATAGACTCTATCATAGCGCCTCCGTAAACAGTGTGAGGTAAAAATATCATAATGATCTGATTATGTAAAGCCTAAATTTCCATAAAAATGTTCTCGTATCTTTTCTCGGTGTAATCTTTTCTCGGTTGATTTACGGCGATTCTTTTGATATTCTTTTTGTGCATGGAAACTCGTTCTTATTATAATAAAGGGGCAAGGGAGTAGGGGGTAATAGAAGATAGAGGATAGAAGTCAGAAGATAGATTTCTACCTTCTATTTTCTTTAATATTTGTTAATCCTGTATATCCTGTCTAATTAAGGAGGTTTTATGGAAAATGCGGATAAGATATTGCTGGAGAGCGGGACAAATGAGCTTGAGATAGTCGAGTTTCAGATAGACCGTCGTGAGCCCGACGGGACTGTATATCAGGGATACTATGGTGTAAATGTCGGCAAGGTAAGGGAGATAATAAAGACCCCCGATAATATTACGGAGATAACAAAATCTCACGCTGCGGTAGCCGGTATTATAAATTTAAGAGGCAAAATTATACCTGTGATAAACCTTCCAAAGTGGCTCGGCAAATACGACCCCGACCTTCCGCTCAACAGGATAATTGTTACAGAGTTTAACAGGATGTTTAACGGCTTTCTTGTAAGCTCGGTATCGAGGATACACAGGGTTTCATGGGAGAGGGTTGAGCCGCCGACTACCCTTATGACAGGGGTAGGGGAGGAATGCGTTACAGGCATAGTTAAGTTTGACAATAAAATTCTGATGATGCTGGATTTCGAGAAGATTATAGCAGAGGTGAATCCATCAACAGGTATTGGCAGAGAAAAGTCTGAAACTGGCAAGATTGAGCATAAAGATAAAACTATCCTTATTGCCGAAGACTCCGGCATGATTATGAAATTAATCAAGGGTGCACTTACAGATGCAGGCTACAATGTTCTCTGGGCTTACAATGGAGAAGATGCACTGAAGAGATTAAACGAGCTGTCGGATAAATCC
>JACQEW010000091.1 GCA_016200365.1 Nitrospinota bacterium | reverse complement strand
TATAAATATATTCGGGTATCCATAATATTTAAGGAGATACCAGAGGGGGACAAAAACTATAACACCGCTTGCGATTATTAATATGATATTGGCGGCTGTCTTACCTCCGCCCCATTCCGTAGTCGGTCTCTTATCGAAAAGCACAAGAACGATAAAGCACAAAAGGGAAAATACACTGAAGGTAATCATGAATACATCTGGCAGTGTATATAGAAATTTATTGAAAAGCCAAACGATTATATTAGCTAAGATAAGGACGATTAATTTAGGTTTAACTATTTCCATTAACGATTTTTCCGACATCTATTCCTCCAGATTTTCACACAAAGACACAAAGGGCACAAAGGAAAAAATAAAAACATATTCCTGATTCTTTTATTGCTTTCTCTGTGTTCTTTGTGCCTTTGTGGTAATTTAGTGTTTCTTCTTCTCCTGTCCAAACTTTAGCCCCAGCCATATAATAAATGTAAATATTATAAAAAACATGAAGGTTATCTGCGTAGTCAGGGTTGACGCATAAGCGAGGGTCGGAGTATATGCCTCCGGTGTCGTATCCTTTACAATAAGATATATATGGAAATATTTTCTGCAAAGCTCCCTCACGGCGCCCATTAAGTTCATCAGCCATATATCGCTGAATGCGAGGAATATGAGGACATACTGCGACTTAAAATCTATTTGTCCCCATACTATAGTCCCCCTCTTTATAGCGAGCCTGTATACTATATAGTTCATAAGGGTTGCGAGGCATATCAGACCTGCTGCGGTATTTTTCGCCTTCATTAGTGCAAGGAAGCTCAGGTGTCCGGGAAGCTCCGTTAATTTAAAAAGCTCCGCCTTACCCCCTGCAAGATGGGCATACATCTGAGGCTCGGGAACCATTGTGGCAAAATAATGCCTCGGAATAAACCATATAAGCGCCCCAAAAAATACGAGTATATACCCCGCCTTAACTATAGGCATATATCTTTCGGCGCCTTGAATCCTCTTCATGCTCAGCCATATATAGTAATTGCTTGCAACGAACAGGAATCCGACGAGTACTGCCTGGACCTCAAAATACATGGAGAGCCTGTCGGACATCATATACATCCCTGCACTTGCATCGTAGAGATAAAACTCATTTGCATAGATATAACCCATTATGGGGAGAGGTATCATTGCACTAACTCCTATTGTATTTCCGAGATACCCTACCCAGTCGTAGTATTCCTTATCCTCCTTTGTCTCCGACCACATATACATATAGGCGCCAATCATGCCGACCATATAACCGCCAAATGTGAGATTTCCAATCAGCCTGTGGAAATTAAGGGGCATCCATGTAAAGTTATAGACATTATTCCACAGCGTAGGATTCTCCATCCTCGGTGGAGTGTTCATATAGGCTGCTATGGCATCCATATTAAACAGGGTTGCAATACCCACGATATTCAATAATATTCCAATAGTCAGGTGAAGCCCTTTTCTATCCTTTAACGGCTCCCAACTGTAATAATAGAGATACATAAGAATGGTCTCTACTGTAAATAAGCCGGGGTAAAATATGAGCCACAAAGGGGCAAATTTATTAATCATATAATAGGCAAAATCAGGATAGAGTCCGAACATAAGAAATGCAAAGGTGGCGCCTGATAGGGCTGTAAGACTGTATGCTATTGCTGTTACTTTTGTTATCTCCTTTGCAAGTCTCTCGTATTTATAATCTTTTGTCCTCATGTATAAAAATTCCGATATAACAACGAATAGAGGAACTCCAAGAATAAAGGATGCAAAGAGTATATGAAATTGGGCAATTATCCAGATTATAGTCCTGTTGCCGATTAAGGGAAAGCTTAACTCCTCTGTTGCAGGCATCTTGCTCCCGGCAAAGATGTCAGTAGGCAGTAAGCAAAAAACAGCAATGAGCAATGAGCAATGAGTAATGAGTAATAAGCTTGTCCCTGCAGGTCGTAAGCAGGGAGATGATTTTTTAAAAAGACTCCTTTGCATTTATTCCTCCCAAAATTTAGCAATGAGCGATGAGCAATGGGCAATGAGTTTTTTTACTCGTTGCTCGTTGCTCGTTGCTCATTGCTGTTTTACTGTGACCTTTTCAGTAACTCCTCTGCGCTCCCTCCAACTTCAAAGGGAACTTTCTTTGCATGTGTATCTTTATAAATGTAATTAAGCGTAGGGGTTATGAGCTTTTCCGTCCAGCTTCTTAAAACCAACCCCTCCTTAGTTGCAAAGAGCTGGTCCTTTTCAAAATCATTCTTTCCGTAAAACCATGGACCGGGACCATCCTGCTCATGACACTTCATACATCTTTCAGATATGAATGAATAGGCATGGGTAATATCTGACGCCGTTATCCTTCTACCCATTAAAACCTGTGTTACCTCGCCTTCGATTGCATCGTCATTTCTCTCACTGCCGACGGTTGGGGCAATCGGGGAGCTCAAAGCTATGGAAGCTGCAGTAATCGGCGGTCCTAACTGCTCCGCTTCGCCTTCCTTCGATGGTGAGGCGATTTTATGATAATACTTCATTTCTTTTTGCACATATTTTGTTGATATATAGAAACCAGCTATTATTATTAAAAACCCTATTAATAATTTCAGTTTGTCCATCTAACCCCCTCTTTTGTAGGGCAAGCCTTCAGGCTTGCCTATTTGCAGGGCTAAAGCCCTGCCCTACAAATTATTTATTACCGTTAGTCGCCGTCAGGAGACGGCTCCTACCCTGTTGTTTTCCCTCTCGGTTTCAGATAAATATTACTCGGTCCTGTGTTGAAGAGGTCAAAATCCATCTCCTCTCTCCCCTCTTTCTTCGCCTTCTTTAAAAGCTCCTCCCTCAATCCAAATTCTATTGCACCTGTAGGGCATTTTGTTGCACAGGCAGGACGATTACCTCCAGGGTCGGACGATTTTCTATCTGCCTTATGGACGCAGTAGGTGCATTTATCAACCACATAGAAGCCAATCTCATTTCTGGCAGGTGTAAGTCTTATAGCTCCATAAGGACAGGCGTAAACACAGAATTCATCCCCATCACATTTTTCAGGTATTACCAGAACCCTCCCGTCGCTCTTCTTTTCCAACGCCTTCCCTTCAACAGGACAAGCGGCTATACATGCAGGTCTTTCACAGTGGTTGCAATTCATATACACTGGATACATGGCAGGGCTTTTTGTCTGGTCGGGTCCCATCAGCACTACTTCGTTCCTCTGCCATTGAGAGCCTACATGGTTCTCCATCTTGCAGGCAATTACACACGCCCTGCAGAATATACATTTTTCAGTATCTACCAGAAATCCGTATTGAGTCTTTGACATTAAAACCCCCACAAAAAGCAATGAGCGATGAGCAATGAGCAATGAGTAAAAAAACTCGTTGCTCATTGCTCGTTGCTCATTGCTTAACTATTTTTTTCTCCACCAGCCTCTTTCCCGGTATGGATGTTATCTTGCAGAGATATGCCTTGTAACCCTGCTGGCCCGAGAGTGTATCGTAATATACATTTGATGTTAGATTATTTACTGTATCCCATATCCTCCTCTCAACATCCTGATGGACTTTCTGTTTGTTGCCAAAGCTTATGGGTATGAATATGGTATTTGGCTGGATGCCGTCCCATACAAGCGCAGGCATTTCCATCGCCCCTCTCGGTGTCTCAACCTTAATAAAATCTCCTGTCTGCACCTTTATCTGCTCTGCCAATTTCGGGTGTATCTGTGCATATATATCGCCTGAAATCTGTGTGAGATTCCATGCCCAATGGGTTATTGTATGGAAATGGAGAGCGCTGTTTCTCCCTGTAATCAACTGGAATGGGTATTCTTTTCTCAGCTTTTCATCGGGTTTGATTCCTATTTTTACTTTGTGTATAAGATTGCCTCCTGATGTGTTTGATACGGTGGGGCTTTTTATAAATTCATCTGTGTATTCGAGGGTAGGATGTCCATCCATATTTTCAGGTGATGTGTAAAATTCGGGTAATGCACTGTGTCCTGTAGGTTTTAGTTTATCATCCAACTCCTTTGTATAAATCTCCACTTTGTCTATGGCATTCGGAAATCTCTTGCCTCCCCATATATCCTTCCATTTTGGATTATCGAGGAACATAACACTTGTGCCGGGATGGTCAGTCCCGGGGCAGGGCCAGCGGAGCGGGACAGAGAGCTTATCCATCCTGTCTGCTGTCATGCCTGCCGCCGTCGGATTGTTTTTGGGAGATACCTGATTCCATAAATATTTTTTGTCTTTCCACTTTATATCGAGATTCTCCGTCCAGTATTCGGGCGGGTTTTTCTTATCGAGCTTTGCCATCATCTGACCTAATTCTATCCATATATCGGGGTCGTTCTTTGCCTCGCCTATCGGGTCAACGCATTTATTCCTCCACCTTATTCCTCTGTCGCATCTCCTCACACCAACATGGTCTACTTCATAGAATGTAGTTGTAGGCAATATATAATCGGCATAATATGTGTCTTCCTGGGGGAAGAGGTTGAAGGATACGAATAAATCGAGTTTTTTTAATGCCTCCTCCACTTCTTTTGTATTTGAATTTTGGGTGAGCATGTTGCCTGCATAGAATATTGCTCTAAGCTTGTATGGTTTCCCTGTGTTTACAGCCCTCACAAAATAATCGGGCTGAGGTGGAAGCCCCGCCTCAATAATCCCCCCTACCCCCCCTTTAGTAAAGGGGGGATTAAGGGGGATTTTTATCGGCGGGAGGCTGACCCCGATTGGAGAGTTGTGCATAAAGTTTGCACCACCGCCATGTATGCCGATGTTACCTGTAATAGCAGATAGGAATATCAGTGTCCTGAATGTATCTACTGCATTAACCTGATGTGCGATTCCTGCATTCGTGATAATTGCTGCAGGCTTTGTCTTTGCATAATCCTCTGCAATCTTTTTTATAGTATCCTTTGATATGCCTGTAATCTTCTCTGCCCACTCAGGAGAATATCCTTTTTCGTTTATAAACTTTTTTAACTCCTCAAATCCTGCAACCCATTTTTCTACAAACTTTTTATCTTCAAGATTATTGGAAATAATATGGTGGAGCATTCCATATATAAAAGCCATATCTGTGCCGGGTTTTATCGGCAGCCATAAATCGGCGCCGTTTGCAGTCATGGTAAAGCGGGGGTCTACAACAACCCATTTCGTCCCTGCTTTATTCTTCCTCTTTTTCATGTATGAATGGAGAACAGGATGACATTCCGCATCATTTGTCCCAAACCATAGAATATATTTGCTGTCGCCTAAATCCTCTGTCTTTGTAATCGGGTCGTAACCATATCCATTCGTCTGCCCGCCTTTGCCAAGTGTCATACCGAGGGCGATACCGCCGGCATCATTACATATATAACCTTCATGAGTTGTATTAGGGCTTCCGTAGAGCTCAAAAAATCTCCACTGCATTGCGCCTACTTCCCTTGTCTGCCTGCCGCTTGCCTTTGCAGCCACACCCTTTGCCCCTTCAGGTGTGTTATCCCTTATATCAATAAGCTTCTGGGCTATCTCTGTTAATGCCTGTTCCCATGTTATCGGCTCGAATACATCGGATGGCTTTGATCCCTTTCTTTTCATTGGCTTGGTAATGCGGTATTTATTATAGAGGAGCTGCGGTATACTCTGCCCCTTTGCACAGAGACCTCCGTCCTGAACAGGGTCATCAGGCTCGCCGTAGACATTCATAACACGGCCGTCTTTTATATGAACTTTATGGCGGCAGTTTGAAGGACAAAAGGAGCAGCCTGAGTTTACGACTTTATCCGGCAGAAAACCGTCTTTGGGACGGTGTATTAATTTTTCGGTATATGGATACTGTTCAAAGTCTGTTTTCCCTGTCCAACTGTGCATTGCGAGGGCATCTTTTATATTCAGGGAATTTCCTGCAACAGCAGCAGAACTGACAGCCGTAAACCTTAAAAAACTTCTACGACTCCATAGATTCGCTTTGCTCACTACAGGTTTGAATTTATCCGCCATATCAACTCCCTTAAATTGGTAGCCGCAGGCTTTATGCCTGCGAAACTAACGCACCCATAAAGGGTGCGGCTACCATGTATGTCTTTATGTTTTTCAAGGCTAAAACCTTGAGCTACTCAATATCTATTAATATTCTCAGGTAAGGTCTTATTCTTCTCCTTTATAACAGCAGAATACCTCTTAAAATTTTCAAATAATCCAACTTTGGTTTTTTCTTTTGATGAGGCGACTTTTTTTGAGGAGCAAGACTTTGAATTGTCCTTATTGCTTAACAAACCAGAGACACCAATAACAGCTAAAGACACAATTGCCAAACCGGCTTTCTTTAGAAAATCATTCCTTGTCATTTTACCTCCAAGAACAAAAGAAAAAGATTAAGGAGAATGGAGAAAAGGGAGAAAAGGAGAAAAAAGAATCTGACTTATTATCTCTCCATTTCTCCATCTTCTTCCCCCTTTCTCCTTATATGTTTTTTATAATTTCCTTA
>JACQEW010000090.1 GCA_016200365.1 Nitrospinota bacterium | reverse complement strand
GAGAGGCTTCCGTTAGTGAACTATAAGAACATCGGGCTGGATGCAGTAAAAAAAACCGTATTTTTGAAAAAACAGGGTATGGCAATCGGTCTGGGCGCAATTGCAAAGGGTTATGCAGTGGATATGGCAATGCAGAAGATGGTTAATCTTGGTATTAAGAATGCTGTTGTCAAGGCAGGCGGAGATATACGGGTTCAGGGGACAAAGAATGGAGAGCCATGGGATGTGGGTATTAAACATCCGAGGGATAAAAAAAAGCTATTGGGCAAGCTGAATCTGAGCAATATCTCGATTTCCACATCGGGAGATTACGAGAGATTCTTTATCAGAGACGGTATTCTATATCACCATATAATGGATACTAAGACAGGGTATCCTGCAAAGGGATGCCAGAGTGTAACCATCCTTGCCCCTGATACCATGACATCAGACGCCCTTTCTACCGCTGTCTTTGTCCTCGGTCCGGAAAAAGGCATGAGATTAATCAAAAGCCTTCCGGGGATAGAAGGTATTATAGTTGACAGCAAGGGAAATATTCATTATTCGCCCGCCTTTCGTATAAATACATCTTCTCAGATAGAATAAACAACACCTTAATTGCACTGCACGGATGCCGAGTTCGGAGAGTTTTGAATTTTTTAAGTTTTAAGCTATAATGTTTTTAGGTCGCTAAAACCAATATGATAAACCCAAAACTTGCTGAATCCATACTATCAAATATCGCCGAGCTTCCGCCTATGCCTGCCTCCATAGCAGCCCTTCTGGAGATGTTTCTGGAAGAGGACAGCCTGTCCGCCGTAAAAGTAGAAAAGATTATATCTACCGATCAATCCCTTACAATGAATGTCCTTAAATTATGCAACTCCGCCTTTTTCGGATTAAGACAGGAGGTCTCCTCTATAAAACAGGCAGCCTCGCTTATAGGCTTCAAGGCATTGAAAGCCCTTGCATTAGGCAGCTTTGTCCAGCACATAACGGACAGGGAACTCGACGGTTATCTCATAGAAAGAGGCGGATTGTGGGGGCATTCCCTTTCGGTTGCCGGAGGGAGCAGGCTGATTGCGGAGAGATATTTAAAGGGATTTGAAGATACTGCATTCACGGCAGGTATTGTCCATGACATAGGCAAAATCATAATGAGCAACTATCTGCAAAAAGAATTTGCCGAAATAGTCTCCCTTATAAAAAAAAATAATATCCCATTCCATGAGGCGGAAAAAAGGAGATGCGGCATTACCCATGCAGAAATAGGGCAGATGATTGCAGAGAGGTGGAAGCTGCCCAATATCCTCATTGATGTTATAAGGAATCATCATTCTCCGCAGAATGCCATAATCAATAAACAGCTTGTCTCGATTGTCCATATAAGCGACAGCGTCTCGGAAATATTGGGAATAACAGAGGGTATAGACTCGGCTAACATGAATATTGACGAAGGCGCTGTTTCAAGCCTTAATATTGATAAAGCTGAGTATGAAGATTTGATAAAGAGACTGACAAACTTAATGCTTTTTCCTGAGCAGAGATAGAAAATTATAAAACCCTTTCACCACAAAGGCACAAAGAGCACAAAGAAGAAAAGGAGAAAGGGGGAAGATGGAGAAATGGAGAAGAAAAAAAGTTTAAATATATTTTTCTCCCTTTCCTTTATTTCCCCATTTCTCCTTAATCTTTTTTCTTTTTTCCTTTGTGTCTTTGTGGTTAAATCAGGTTTTTGTTTTATGAAACCAGACAGGATAATTGTAATCGGGGCTTCTACAGGTGGTCCCAAAGCCCTTGTAGATTTGTTTTCCGAGCTAACGATAGAATTAAAGACGCCTATCGTCGTGGCTGTCCATGCGCCTATAGATATAGCAGATGCTATTGCCAGCGGGCTGAAAAGGAAAATGGAATCTAATCCCCTGATGGAGACATTCAGGGGCAAGCCCCTGAATGATTCTATCAGGGGCAAGCCTCTATCTTCAAAAAATCAGGCAAGTTATAAAACGGCAATTCATAATGAGGACATTCAGGGAGGAACTGTATATTTTTCGCCCGGCAAGAAACATACATTTGTTACCATGGATTTTATGAGGTCATATTTAAGGATTTCCGATGAGCCGAGTATGACCACATTTAAGCCTTCTGTAGACCTCTTGTTTCTTTCAGCGGCCAATTCTTTTAAGTCTAAAGTCTTAGGCATAATTATGACAGGACTCAGCACTGGAAGGGACGGCGTAGAGGGGTGCAAAAAAATAAAGGAGTATGGAGGGGTAGTAGTTGTTCAGGATAAAAGGACAAGCGACTGTTTCGGTATGCCTAAAAACATCATTGATGCAGGACTTGCAGACTCGGTTCTGCCATTAAAGCTGATTGCGAATAAGATGAAGATGTTTCAATAAGAAAAAGATTTTATAATTTCCGATATATGGAGCAAAAGGAGCAAAATAATTGCTTTAATTTTGTGCTATAATATCTTTGTGAATACTACAATAAATGAGAATGAAATAGACTATATAAAAAAAATGGAATTACGAATTGTTCAATAGTTAATGAGGGTTATTTATATGAAACAATATAAGATTATTGTTGAGAAACATTCTGACGGATATATCGCTTATCCATTGGGAATCAAAGGGGTC
Organism: Nitrospinota bacterium; assembly: GCA_016200365.1. Classification (GTDB taxonomy): domain Bacteria; phylum Nitrospinota; class Nitrospinia; order UBA9942; family UBA9942; genus JACQEW01. The sequence continues at coordinate 45 of JACQEW010000090.1, read as the reverse complement.
GTGGTTGGTCAAGGTGAGACCTATGAGGAGGTTTTGGCAGATGTT
>JACQEW010000089.1 GCA_016200365.1 Nitrospinota bacterium | reverse complement strand
TTAACAATCTGGCAGAGCTTTATAGAGAAGGGACAGGCAGATATTCAGATGCAGAGCCTCTTTATATGAGGTCTCTTGGGATATATGAAAAAGCACTTGGCAAGGAGCATCCTGATGTAGCAGCAAGTCTTAACAATCTGGCATTGCTTTATGCATCAATAGATAAACATATTGAAAGCCATAATTATTTTAAAAGAGGGGTTTCTATAGGGGACTTGCTCAGAGAGAATGTATTTTTACTCCTAAATGAAAGACAGAAAATCGCTTACATGAATCAGAATGAAGGCTCTATCCATGCCTTTATGACACATACAGTTAAATATATGCAATCATCTTCTGAAGCTATAAGTGATACATTTAACTCATGGCTTAGATGGAAGGGGGCTGTTCTTGAGGCACAGACCCGATATATGGATGCGGCAATGCAATCAAAAGACCCTGAAATAAGGAAAAAATTTGATGAGCTGCTCAATATTCGCAGAGAGCTCGCAAAGATGCAATTATCAAAGCAAGAAGAGGGGAGTTTTGAGGATTACAGAAACAGGATTACTGAGCTTGAAAAACAAAAAGAGGGACTTGAGGCAAACTTAAGCAGACTGAGCAAAGACTTTGCCCTTGAAAAACAGGCAGGTAAGGCTGATGTCCAGAGTATAACAAAGCTCCTGCCAAAAGATTCAGTCTATATAGACTTTGCAAGGATTAAAATACACGACTTCAAAAATAACAGATGGGAAAAGCCAAAATATGTTGCATTTGTCCTTATACAACAAAAAGAACCAGAGGTGAGGCTTATAGAGATAGGAGAGGCAGAGGATATAGAAAGGCATGGGGCATACCTTCAGGAGATGAACAAGATAAAGTCAGGTAAAACCCCCGATAAAGAGATTTTAAACAAAAAGGCATCCGATATATACGCTCTTGTGATGAAACCCCTTGAGCCGTATATTAAAGACTTGTCCTCGAAGTCCTTTATCGGGGACAGGAGGCAGTTATTCATAAGCCCTGACGGCAATCTCAACCTGCTCCCGTTTGAGGCGCTTGTAACGCCCGATGGCAGATACCTTATAGAGGGTTATTCAATAAGCTATATATCGGCAGGGAGGGACATCATAAGATGGACAGATACTACAATAGCCAGAGGGGATGCCATTATCATCGCAGACCCCGATTATGACATGGGATTAAAGGAAAGGGATAAGATGGCAGAGAAATTGAAAGTGGCAAAGACAATCAGGGGTGGTGTATCAAAAGATTTATCGCTTATCAGCTTTGAGAGGCTGCCTGAGACAAAGGAAGAGGCAGATGTGATAGAGAAGGTATTAAAGAAAAGGCTTAAAGTTAGAAACGAACAGGGCAGGGGCGCTATAGAGGAGGTAATATTCTCATCGGAGACGCCTGCAATACTCCATCTTGCAACACATGGATACTTTCTTAAAGATGAGGAGCTCAAAGGGGGGAGTGATATAAGGGGTGTTACTATAAAATTAAAAGAGGGCTTTGCAGTGGATGAGGGGATAAATCCTGTTTTAGCAGAAGGGATTGAAAACCCGATGCTCCGCTCGGGGATTGTGTTTGCAGGGGCGAATACATCTCTTAAAACAGGAAGGGATGAGGGGATGGTGAGCGCTGAAAAGATACTTGGGCTGAACCTGAAGGGGACAGACCTTGTGGTGCTCTCTGCATGTGAGACAGGGGTTGGGGATGTGAAAAACGGAGAAGGGGTGTTCGGGTTAAAGAGGGCGTTTATACTTTCGGGTGCAAAGACATTGGTGATGAGCCTCTGGAGTGTGCCGAGCGCAGAGACAACAGAGATTATGACGGAGTTTTATACCCTTATGTCGGAGGGCAAGTCCAAGAGCGATGCGTTGAGGCAGGCAAAGCTAAACATGATGAAAAAGAAACCGAATCCATTTTACTGGGGTGCATTTGTGATGACAGGAAAGACGGAGTAGGGATAAAGACTTAATTTAGCCACAGATACTCAGAGGCACAGAGAAATAAAATAATGGGAATTTCAATATTAGCGAGGCTGAAGCCTCGCACTACGAGGTAGGTCTGGCATAAGAGAAGGATAGTTGAAAGTGTCTTTTTGCCAGATTTAAACTCGCCTCCTTTTCTTCGGATGAAACCTCTGTCTCGTCAAATTTGAAGCTCTCGACTTTTCCCCTTACATAAGCCCTGTAGCATTTGTAAAAGCCTATAAGTGTATTTATATCTCTATCGCCTGAAAGCTCTATATAAGTATCTACAAAGTATTTTGAAAGCCCCTTTTCGCCAAAAAAGTCTAAGTCCATAGCAAGAAATGCCGCCTCCGAGGCAACATCGCCGTATCTGAACCTGTCATTGAACTCGATGCAGTCGAATATGTAAATCTTATCCGACAGGCATATATGCTCTGCCCTTAAATCACCGTGACAATCCCGTATCCTTTTTTCATCGCCCCTCTTTTTAAAGAGTGCTTTATTTCCTTCAATAAATCCTATGGAAAAATCCTTTATGAAATCGTATTCCTCTCTGCTTAGGCTGACTCCAATATATTTTTCCGTCTGCAAGAAATTCTCATTTACATTTTTGAGTATGGTCTCTATATCTCCAAACCTGCATATCTCTTCATTTGCATCAGCAGCCTTGTGAAACCTGGCAAGTTTATCGGCTATGTCTCTGATTATAGTCCGATCAACTTTTTTATTGAGGAGCATTCTATCCATCATCATATCCTCTGGTAATCGTTTCATTCTCACCGCATACTCTTCTATCTCTCCTTTTCCATTCAAAGAAAGGATACCCTTATCTGACACAATATGAGAAATCCCTAAATATATTTCAGGTGATAGGCGACTGTTTAGCCGTATCTCCTGTTCACAGTAAAATTTCCGTTTTTCGATAGTCGAATAATTAATAAACCCAAAATTCACAGGTTTTTTTACCTTGTATACATATTCCCCTGAAATAAATAGATAAGAGATATGGGTCTGAAGCATATAAACCCTTTCAGGCTTGACAGGGTATGTATTGGGATTTAGCATTAACTTTATTAAGGCTGATGAATCCATAAGTTAGTGTAAGTGAAAGTGCAAGTGCAAGGGAAAATTTAGTATTTAATAATTCACACTTACACTTACACTTGCACTACATAGGAAGGGTTATTTTTACCGTTGTCCCTTTTCCAACTTTACTCTCCACATTGATGATTCCATTATGGCTTTCTATTATTTTGAAAACAGTGGATAGCCCCAATCCCGTCCCGCCCTCTTTTGTGGTAAAGAAGGGGTCGAATATTTTTTTCAAATCCGCCTCCGGTATACCTGTGCCTGTATCTTCGATGATAATGTCTAAAAATCCCCCGACCCATCCGCTGGATGGGTGCCCCGCCCCCTTTATTAAGGGGGGGGAAGTGGGTGAAACAGAGATTTTCATTGTCCCGCATCTCTCCATTGCCTGGACAGAATTAAGACAGAGGTTCCATAGAACCTGTTTTATCTGCTTAGGGTCTGCGTTGATGATAATCTCTCCATTATTTGTCGAGCCGTTTTCAAAATTTGTTGTTATATTTATACCGGGAAGACACTCCTTACTATTTTTAAGAAGCATTATGGTCTCGTTTACAAGCTCTTTTATGTTACATTTTTGGAGGTTTTTCTTGTATGGGGAGGCATAAATGAGAAACTCTGTTATTATGAAGTTCAATCTCTCTGTTTCTCTCAATATAATTTCCATAAGTTTCTTATTTGTGTTGTCCGCAGTGATTTCGTCTTTTAACACCTGTATCGAGCCGCTTATCGAGGCAAGAGGGTTTCTTATCTCATGGGCGATTCCTGCCGCTATTCTTCCTATAGCCGCCAATTTTTCGTTCTTTAGCACCTTATCCTCCATCTCCTTTATGTTGGTAAGGTCTTGAAATACGGCTACCGTCCCCCTCACTGTATTCTTATCATCTCTTAAGAGAGAGATGTTCATGCCAAGATGCAGTCTTCGTCCATCTTTTCTTGTAAATACTACTTCGTTATAAACCGGGTTTTCCAAAAATCCCCCCTCGCCCCTCTTTAAAAAAGAGGGGATGGGGGGGATTTTAAGGGGAGGAAGATTAAAAAAAATCTGGTATGGCTTTCCCCTGACCTCCTCAAAGTTGTAGCCTGTTATTCCCTCTCCTGCCTGGTTCAGCGAGACTATTCTCCCGTTTAAATCGGCCGTTACCAGTCCGCTTCCCATATTTTTTACAACGTTTTCATGAAAGGTCATTAGCTGTACAAAGTCTTCGCTTTTTTCCTCCAGCTCCTCTCCTGCCTTTTTAAGTTTTTCAGAGAGGTAGCCGCTCAGGAATGCCACCAGATAAAATGCCGATATGTTTAGAAATACGGTATAGATGACAGCTTCGCCAAGGAGTGATATATTCGCACTTGTGCCGTAGAATGTTAAAGGATGCAATATGTCGTAGAACTCCAGATTTACCAGAGTGCCGTATAGAATGCTCGCTGCAGAGGCTGTAATATAACTACCTGTTCTATATAATACAATGCTGGCTGCTATAATGGATAATATGTATAAAAAGGGAAAAGGGCTTTCAATGCCGCCGCTTATATATATGACACCGCTTTCTACCATCAGGTCGCCTATAAGCTGGAGGTAACATAAAAACTTCAGGTTTTTTATGAATAAGAGAAGAAGAGAGTATACGATAGTCAGAAGATAGGTAGCCGCAATAAGAATTGTGACAGGGACAATTAAGGGCAATTGTCCTGACTTTATTTGAAATATTATGATGGTGCCGAGGAATATCGAGATGATCAGCACCCTGAGAACCATCAGGGACTTGATCTTAAAGAGGAGTTCTTTGTGCATAATAGTTAATGAGTTAATGAGTTTATGAGTTTATGAGTTAAGAAACCAAAGACTCATCAACTCACCAACTCACCAACTCATCAACTCTTATTCCCCTCCTGCAAGTGATGCCAGCTTGAATATAGGCAGGTACATGGCAACGACAATAAATCCGACGACTACTCCAAGGAATGCCATAAGGGCCGGTTCCATAAGGGCTGTGAGTCCTTCCACTGCCGTATCTACCTCTTCATCGTAAAAATCTGCAATCTTGTTCAACATGGAATCCAGCGCGCCTGCCGCTTCACCTACCCCGATCATCTGGACTACCATTGTCGGAAATATCTTCTTTTTCTCCAGCGATTCGGCAATAGCTTTACCCTCTTTTATTTCATCGATGATCGAGAGAACAGCCCCCTCTACAACTTTATTGCCGGCAGTTCTTGCCGTAATATCCAATCCTTGTAAAATCGGCACACCACTGGCGAGAAGGGTTCCCATTGTCCTTGTAAATTTGGCAACGGAGACTTTTTGAATAAGGGGGCCGAAGACAGGGACTTTCAGCATAAAACGGTCAACTATCAGCTTGCCTTTTTCCGTGGCATAAAATTTTTTAAAGGCGAATCCAGCCCCGATTGCAATCGGTATTACAAAGACAATATATTTTTTTGTGTAAGAGCTGGCAGACATGACTATCTGTGTCGGAAGGGGGAGGGCAGCACCTGCGCCTTCAAACATGCTGGCAAAGGATGGGATAACAAATATCATAAGAAATATTATTACAATTACGGCAATCGATACTATAGCGGCTGGATATACCATTGCAGATTTAACCTTTCCTTTAAGCGCCAGCGCCTTTTCAATATAAGCTGCAAGTCTTTTAAGTATCGTATCGAGTATGCCCCCGATTTCGCCTGCTTCCACCATATTGGAGTATAAGCTGTCAAATATCTTTGGATGTTTTCTCAAGGCATCGGCAAAGGTGTCGCCCTTTTCCACCCTGCTTTTTATATCGGCTATTGCAGCGGCGAATTTTTTATTCTCCGCCTGAGCAGCGAGAATACTTAAGCATTGAACGAGGGGAAGCCCTGCTTCAATCATTGTTGCAAATTGACGGGTAAATATAACCACATCCTTTTCTGTAGGGGCGCCTCCGCCAAAGCTTAATTCTTTTGGTTTTTTCTTTATTGATATAAAGGGTATCTTCTGTTTGCGAAGTGTGGCTATTGCAGCGTCCTGAGTCTCAGCCTCTATCTCTTTAGTATCTTCTCCTGCTTTGGTTTTTATTTTATATATAAATATGGGCATAAAACTTTCGTAGAGCACCAGAGCACCAGTCACCAGCATAAATAATCTGGTGCTCTGGTGACTGGTGCACTGGTGCTCTTAAGGTTTACCTTTTCTCCTCCTCTTCCGCTGTTTTGACTGAAAGGGCATCTATGGTCTTTCTGACCTTTTCAAATTGTACAGCCACTTTTGCCAGTTTATCCGTTGTTGTTTTAAGACGGTCTACAAGGGCATTGACCAGGAGTTTTAATTCAGAGGGGGTCTTATCGAGCAGCTCTTCAAAATAGTTTTTATCAATTACCCCCACATTTACATCTCCTATGGCGATAACGCTGGCTGTCCTCGGGGATTTGCCGAATAACCCCATTTCTCCGAAAACATCGCCTTCTTTAAGGATTCCAATTGCCACATTCTTTTCGCCGGTTTTCTTTAAAACCCTGACCTGACCCGATAGGATAAGATATGCCTTTGTGCTTACGATGCCCTCTGTAACTATCGCCTGTCCGTCAGCAAATCTTTCTACGATTGGTGTCTTAATCATAAACCCCCAAAGAAAATTTTAGATTTACAATTTCAGATTTACAATTTAAAATTAAGGAATTAAAATCGTAAATTGTAAATTGTAAATCGTAAATTCTCTATACCTTCCCTGCCTCTCTAAGAGTCTCTTTAAATACCTTATAAAATGCCTCATTATCCGCCACGGATTTCTTTATTATGTTTTTTAAATTCTGCAGGTCTTTTATATTTATAACCATATTGGCGCTCTTTACAAAGGCAGTCATATTATCGAGTGTTCTGAAATTCTTCCCCAGCATTGCAAAGAATATCTTTCTTCTTGTCGGCATCGCCATAGGCTGTATGTATTTTAAAACAGCGTTATTTTCCGGTGTGCCCTTATCGAATTCTTCGTTTAATAGTATAACATCGTAAAGGGTAAACCTCATCTTGTTTATTGCATCCTCGGAAGAAGATGCAATACTGACCCTGTAATCCAATTCATTTAAAGCCGATTTAACAATATCCTTATTTTTGTCGTCGCATACAAGGGCTGTCTTCTGTCCTCCTTCGGAGAAATCGAGACCGGCTTCATCTTCAGGAGGTTGAAACTGGGTGACTGCAGGTGAAACGGCAGCAGTCCCCTCTGGCGAATTTGCAGATGGGGCAGCACCCTGTTCTACGATTATTTTATTTTTGCATTGCGGGCATACAACATTGAATGACTTACCCTGAGGCACCTTTTCATCAGGTAGATTTATCTTTTTACCGCAGGAATTACAGCTTATTTCCATAACTTTCTCCATTTACGATTTACGATTTACAATTTACGATTTCAAGTTAAAGAATTTAAGATTTTTAAATCGTAAATCTAAAATCGTAAATCTAAAATCATCATTTCTTCTTCCCCTTGAATTTAGCAAACTCACTCTCCTTCTCATACTCTTCATCCAAAGACAGTCCTTCAATGGGAGTAGTCTTTTCTCCCCTTGCTGCCTTTATCTGGTCTATTCCCCTGCCTATAATAGCCTTTCTTGAGGCATAAGCCATAGCAGTTTCTTCAGTAATCAGACCGTTTTTATAGTGTTCTAATATACATTTATCGAATGTCATCATGCCGAAGGCTTCGCTTGCCTCTATGATTTCATAAAAGGTTTTACCCTCAGACTCGCCGTTTAGTATGGTATCTTTTATCCTTAAATTTGTCCCCATTATCTCAAATGCCGCTACCCTGCCGCCGCCAACCCTTGGAAGGAGTCTCTGGCATACTATCCATCTCACCGTATCAGCCAGCCTTATTCTTATCTGCTTTTCCTCATCCTTGTCAAACATACCGATTATCCTGTTTATGGTCTGTCCTGCATCCACCGTATGAAGCGTGCTCATAACAAGGTGTCCTGTTTCCGCTGCAGATAATCCTATTTCTACAGTCTCCCTGTCTCTCATCTCGCCGACGAGTATCACCTTTGGAGCCTGTCTTAAAGCTGCCCGCAGTCCTGTGGCAAAGGCATCGAAATCATTGCCGAGCTCCCTCTGATTGAATGTCGCTTTTTTATGAGGATGGACGAATTCCACGGGGTCTTCCAGGGTTACTACATGGATAGATTTTGAATTATTTACCTTATCGAGCAGTCCTGCGAGAGAAGTGGATTTACCGCTTCCTGTAGCGCCTGTTACTAAAATGATGCCATTTTTCTCCTCTGCCATTTTATGAAATGCAGGGGGGAGTTTTAAATCCTCGATAGTGGGAATACGGGTCTCCAGTTTTCTCATGACAATGGAGTAATAACCCCTCTGGGAAAATATATTTACCCTGAATCGAGCCTTACCTGTCAAATAGTAAGAAGAGTCGCAGGATCCCTCTCTTATAAGGGTCTCGGAGAGCCTCCTGTCCTGGTTTATGAGGTTTAATGCGAATATCTCCGTCTGAAAGGGTGTGAGTTTTTCCAAAGGGGGTTGAATCGGAACCGCTGTCAGTTGTCCCGATGATTCCACCTGAAGGGGTTTATCCACAGTAATGTTTAAGTCGGAGACATTCCCGTAGGTCTCAAGCATTGTGGTCAGCATATAGTCTATCTCTGGCTTCCGCATAAACACCTCCACTCAAAGTTGATGAGTTCATGAGTTTATGAGTTAATGAATTCAACTCACCAACCCATCAACTCATCAACTTATAAACTATTAAAAATCCTCCGGCGGTTTTTTCAGGAACTGGACGAATCTCTGTTTCTCTAAACATTTATCATAGGCGTCTTCTGCACCTATCCACCCCTTCTGTAATAAATCCAGTATTGCATCGTCGAGCGACTGCATCCCGTATTTTTTCCCTGTCTGAATCGCCGAGGGTATCTGAAAGGTCTTTTCTTCTCTTATTAAATTTGAGACTGCCGGTGTAACCACCAATATCTCTAATGCCGCACATCTGCCTTTCTTGTCAACCCTCTTGAACAAGTTTTGTGCAACAACCCCTTTCAGCGATTCGGAGAGGGTTGTTCTTATCTGTGCCTGCTGGCTTGAGGGGAAGACATCTATAACCCTGTCTACAGTCTTTGCAGCACTCTGTGTATGAAGCGTGCCAAAGACCAGATGACCCGTTGATGCTGCGGTCAGTGCCAATTCTATTGTCTCTAAATCCCTCATTTCGCCTACGAGTATTATATCAGGGTCTTCTCTCAATGCACCCCTTAATGCAGACGCAAAAGATTTTGTATGCAAGCCTATTTCTCTATGGTTTATTATACACCCCTGACTCTTATGGACAAATTCTATAGGGTCTTCGACGGTGATTATATGGTCTTTTCTATTCTTATTTGCATAATCCATCATTGCAGCCAGCGTTGTGGATTTACCGCTGCCTGTGGGTCCTGTAACCAATACCATCCCTTTATGAAGTGTGGAGAACTTTTTAACAACCGGAGGCAGACCTAACTGATCGGCTGTAAGAACTTCACTGGGTATCTGCCTGAAGACCGCAGCTACTCCATACTTCTGCTGAAAGAAGTTCGACCTGTATCGTGCCAGTCCCGGTATCTCATATCCGAAATCTATATCTCCAGTCTCCTCAAATTTTTTTATCTTTTCCTCAGGTGCAATCTCATAAAGCATTGCCTTGAGCTCGTCATTATCAAGAGTTTTATATTTCACCCTCTCCATTTCACCATGAATTCGTAGTATTGGCTGCTGTCCGGATACAAGGTGTAAATCAGAGGCACCCTGTTCAGCCATAAGCTTAAAAAATGCATCAATCTTCGCCATACTAAACCTCCAAACAAGTTTATGAGTTCTTGAGTTTATGAGTTTATGAGTTTAACTCATTAACTCACAACTCATCAACTCACTAACTTTTTAGTTCTTCCATCAATGTTTTTCTTACAACCTCCACAGGCATTTCATATCCTGTCCATATTTTAAAAGAGAGACTCCCCTGATAGATGAGCATGCCGAGTCCGTTTAAAATTTTTGCCCCCCTTTTTGAAGCCTCTCTGAGCAAATCTGTTTCAAGGGGTCTGTATACTATATCACAAATTAGATGCCTATCGGATATATAATTGTATGGAAATAGCGGTGTATCGCTGCTTTTCATGCCGACAGATGTAGTATTGACAATTATATCCGCTTTTCTAAAATATTCAATTTGAGCTTTGAGCTTTGAGCTTTGAGCTTTGAGCTTTGAGCTTTGAGCTTTGAGCTTTTTGTTTATATATTCTGTTAGCTTTTCTCCCTTTTCTATAGTTCTATTGGCTATAATTATTTCTTCTGCCCCTTCTAATGCTATTTGGATGGCAATAGCCCTCGCAGCGCCTCCTGCGCCAAACAAAATTACCTTTTTACCCTTTACATCCTCTTGGGCATCTATTTTAATGGATTGCAGAAATCCCATGCCGTCCGTATTATATCCTTTAAGTTTGTCTCCCTCAAGTTTAATTGTATTAACCGCACCTATTAACCCGGCACTTTCATCCATGCCGTCTAAATAGGGGATTACCGTCTCTTTATAGGGTATGGTTACATTTATACCTTTTATCCCCAATCCCTTTACCCCTCCGACGGCAAGGGCTATATCCTCTTTTTTAACCTCAAAGGGCAGATATATATAATCGAGACCGAGGTGTTTTATCGCCGTATTATGCATCAATGGGGACAGGCTATGTCCAATAGGATAACCGATTATTCCGAGAATATTCATAGCAATGAGCAACAAGCAATGAGTGATGAGCAATGAGTTTTTTTACTCGTTGCTCATTGCTCATTGCTCATTGCTTCTATTATCCCTGCCAAAAACATACTGAACTTATTTATATTCTTATCCGACTCCTTCAGCACATCATTATGGCTTACAGTTTCACCTGCCCTATTGGTGATAAGGGACACTCCCAATACCCTTATATTAAGCGCCCTTGCCATGATTACCTCAGGGACAGTAGACATACATACTGCGTCTGCACCAAGCCGCCTCAACATCTCTATCTCTGCCGGTGTCTCGTATACGGGCCCTGATATTGCCGCAAGAACCCCTTTTTTCAATTTTATGTCCGATTTCAGGGCAAATTCCTCTGATATGGCAATATATCCCTTATCGTAGGCATCAGCCATATTTACAAATGGCTCAAAATTATCGGTAATTCCGTCCTGAATCAAGTTCAGGATCGGATTTGCACCCATCAGGTTTATATGGTCTTTTATGAGCATAATATCTCCAGTCGAAAAATCGGGGTTTATACCGCCTGCTGCATTGGTTACAATCAGCGATTTTATTCCGAGTTGATAAAAAACCATTACAGGGAAGGCAACCTCGCCCATCGAGTGTCCTTCATAGTAGTGGAATCTCCCCTGCATGGCTGCTACGGGAATACCTTTAAGTTTGCCTGTAACAAGCCTTCCTGAATGACCCTTCACGGCTGTCTTTAAAAAATGTGGTATCTTGCCATAAGGTATAGATTTTCCGCCCTCTATATTCCCGGCAAAATTTCCAAGACCCGACCCCAGAATTATACCGAAATGGGGATTTAAACCAGTCTTCTTCCTAATAAACATTGCCGCTCTCTTTGCCTTGTAAAATATTCCTCCCTTTTTGTTCATGTGGAAATTATAAACCGCAGAGGCGCGGAGACGCAGAGAAAAAAGCTCAGGTAAAGGTACAGGTAAAGGTAAAGTTTTTTCTCTGCCTCTACCTTTACCTCTACCTGCTTTATATTCTGTGCCTCTGCGTCTCTGCGGTGAAAATCAAGTCTTTGTTCTGAATGCTTTTATCCATTATCTCTTGTCAATAAATAGTTTCTCAAGACATTACTCCGGGTGGACGGGAGAGATACCTTTGCTCCATTAAATGTAACCTCTGTCCCCTTAATATTTCCTGTG
>JACQEW010000044.1 GCA_016200365.1 Nitrospinota bacterium | reverse complement strand
ATATCCGGCGCCGGTAACATGAATGATTTTTCCATTCACAAATAATCTGCTGACTGACATCTGATTTGTCGTAAGCGTCCCTGTCTTGTCAGTGCATATAACTGTTGTGCATCCGAGTGTCTCAACAGCAGAGAGTTTTTTTACAATCTCCCTCTTTTTTGCCATCCTCTGCACACCCATTGCAAGTGAAAGGGTTACTGTTGGAAGCAATCCTTCGGGCACATTTGCAACTATTATTCCTATTGCAAAGATGAAACTCATTGAGAGGGAGAGCCCGCCGAGACTGTAAGCAAGAGCAAAAAACATAATCCCTGTGGTAATTGCAATGGCTGTTACGGTCTTTGTTACTTTTACCATCTCCTTTTGCAAGGGGCTCATCTCCTCTTTTAATGTTTGGGTAAGATAGGCGATCCTTCCAATCTCCGTATCCATGCCTGTTGCAGTAATAACTGCCTTCCCCTCTCCTGAAACAACAGATGTGCCTGCAAAAATAAGATTCGGCATCTCTGTCCATATAAGATGTTTCCCATCCCTTAAAGATTCTGCCATCTTGTAGACAGGCTTTGATTCCCCGGTTAAAGGGCTGTTATCAACACGGATATCCGATGACTCGATAAGCCTCCCGTCTGCAGGGATATTATCTCCTTCGGAGAGGATTACCATATCACCCGGAACGACTCCATCTGCTGAAATTTCCTTTTCTATTCCGTTTCTTAGAACCCTTACATTTGAGGGGAGGAGTTTCTGCAGAGCCTCAACAGCCCTCTCTGCCTTATATTCCTGATAAAAACTGAAAACTGCATTTATAATAATGACAAAGAATATTGCAAACCCAAGCTCAGGCATCTGTGCAATAAACGCCATAATTCCGCCAAGCCATAGGAGAATTGCAAAGAGGTTGGTAAGATTATTAAGAAAATCGTAAAGAAGGCGGCTCTTTTTAATCCTCTTAATAATATTAGAGCCGACTGTTTTTAGTCGTTTCTGAGCCTCATCTTCCGTAAGACCCGCATCTCCTGTGCTTAGCTCTAAAAATATCTCCTCTTTACTTAAAGGTATATAAACATCCCGCCTTATACCATCTTCTATCTTTACAGCCTTTTTAATCTCATCCTTCGTCTTTGCCGATAGAAGTTTATGTCTGAATGCCCTGTTTAAAAGAAAACCTTCTATCCTCGAAAGCATCTGCAAATGTGTTCCGCTCTCTTTAATCGGGGATATGATAAGAATGAATATGTAGATTCTCTCTCTTTTCTTTTTCGGATGAGGTATGCCGTGGGGAGATATAGCAATAGCAAGCTTTATATCATCAACCTCATCTGAAAGAGTATGAAATATTGCAGAGCCTGTCCCAAGAAGGACGCCGTCAATACTTTCATGGTCTTTCAATGCCCTGATTAATTCTTCAGTCTCATATTTCTTACCCAGAAGCGAGACCATGATTTTTAACGCCTCTGTATTATTCCTTGCAGTAAAATCAAGGAGTATGAATTCCTCTGATATAAAACCGGACTGATTCATATTTTTAAAATTTTATCATTTAGACAGATAAAGTTAATGTTATAAATATACATTAAAATTTTCTTGATGGGTATCATAAAAATAAGGTATAATGTTTTACAACAATATTGATTTCATATACGCCCCCGTAGCTCAGAGGATAGAGCGCCGGTTTCCTAAACCGTAGGTCGCACGTTCGAGTCGTGTCGGGGGCGTTTTATTACCGCCAATAAAAATCAATCCTGCCCATACGATTTTTATCTTGAATTAAAAAATCCATTGCAATCTGTAACTGAATTAGTTACAATTTAACAATGATAAAAAACTTCCGTCATAGAGAATTGGAAGCCTTTTATTCATCGGGCAGTAAGGCTGGAATTCAGGCGAAACACGTTGAACGGCTGCGTTTGATACTTGCCCGGCTTGATGCTGCACACGAACCGAGAGATATGAACCTTCCGGGACTCAGGCTGCATAAACTTACAGGACGATTAAAGAACTTCTGGGCTGTTGATGTAAGTGGTAACTGGAGGGTTACCTTCAGATTCGAAAAGCAGGACGCAGCCGATGTTAATTATCTTGACTACCACTAAATAGGAGGTAAAACCCATGATGTATAACCCACCGCATCCAGGAGAAGTTATCAGGGAGCTTTGTATTAAGCCGTTAGGTGTAACTGTAACAGAGGCAGCAAAGGCGCTTGGTGTAAGCCGTAAGGCACTTTCGGAATTGCTAAACTGTCATACCGGTATAAGTCCTGAAATGGCTGTAAGGCTTTCCATTGCCTTTGATACAACGGCTGAGAGCTGGCTTACCCAGCAGATGCAGTATGATTTATGGAAGATGAGACAGAACCGTAAGAAGATAAAGGTTAAACATCTAATGGCTGCTTAATTTTTGTGAACATTTAAAAATTGAGTTTTATCGGGTGATAGGATAATATGAATTACTTATGACAGAACGGATTATAAGTTATAGGTTAAGGTTTTTTACCTATTGCCTATTGTCTATTGCCTATTGCCTCCTCAATGCCTGTGCCTCTACCCAGCACAAATACGAGACAGAAAACTACCAGCCATTTTTTGATTATACCTACGATAGAGAAAGGAATATAAGCCGCTATAATATATTGGGACCTTTTATTACTATTGAAACACAGCCGGAGAAGGAAGAGCATATCTACAGACCCTTTTACTCCGATACAAAGGATAAGAAAAAAGATACAAGTAATACGGATTATATATACCCGCTGGGAAATTATAAAAAAACTCCAGAAGGAGAGTCCTCGCGATTTACCCCGCTTTATACTTCACGAACCTCCCCCCGTCCCCCCCCTTCTGAAGGGGGGGAGAAGGGGGGTTATGAGGGGGGAAAAGGAGATTTCGGCTTCTTTCCTGTCTTCTGGGGGAAGACAGAGGACGGAGAAAAATACGGCGGTTTCTTTCCTATTTATGGCCATTTTAAAAAGAGATTCGGCAAGGATGAGATAAGATTCTTTTTATGGCCTGTTTATACAAATGTAAGAGAGGATAAAACGGAAACTACCGATATTATCTGGCCGATTTTTTCTAAAACAACCGGAGAGAAAGAGGATGGGTTCAGGATATGGCCCCTCTTTGGCTATAGGGATAAAGAGGGTGAGTATTCAAAGAGATTTTTTCTCTGGCCCCTGATTTATAATAATAAGACAAGGCTCAATACTGCAAGGCCTACGGAATATAAGGCATTCCTTCCCTTTTATTCCTCCGAAACATCGCCGGGCAGGGTTACGAAAAGCGTCCTGTGGCCGTTTTTTAACTACCTCTATGACGAGGAAGAGGATCTTACTCTAAGAGACTTTCCCTGGCCCATAATTCAAAAAGGGGAGGGGAGAAATTTCAAGGTATTCAGGGTGTTTCCAGTCTTTGGATTCAGAGAGAAAGAGGAATCCGAGTCTCGCTTCTTTCTCTGGCCTATTTATACTTATGAAAAAGAGCAGCCCAAAGACTCGGAAAAGGTAGTTCACAGGTTTATACTCATAAGTAAATATGAAAGGGAATCTTGGACTAAAGAAAAAAAGGATGCCTCGCAACTGAGATTCTGGCCACTTTTCAATTATAAGAGCAAGAAAGATGGCGGAGCCGTCTTTCACTTTCCCGAGATAATTCCAATAGAGACCGAAGGCTTTGAAAAAAACTACGGACCAATCTTCAGGTTGTATGAATATACCTCTACCCCTTCTCCTTCCCCCCCCATAGAAGCGGGAGATAAAAAAGGGGATGAAATGGAATCGAGACTTTTATGGGGATTATATTCCCATAAAAAAAACAGTTTTGGCGATTTTGTAAGCCTGTCTTTTCTTGTAACTTATGAAAAGAGGGAGGACGAGAGCAAGTTTTCGATATTGAAGGGATTGCTGGAGTTTGGAAAGAAGAAAGACAAAGGCTATTTTAAAATGCTCTATATACCCTTTACCCCCCCGCCTTAATCCTCTCCCCTTTATTCCTGCTGGTTCAATCTTGTAGATTGAACCAAAATATTAGGTTCAGGCTGCAAGCCTGAACCAGCAAGAGATTTACCTCAATCTGTTGATGATTATAGGAACATGATGAAAAAATATTTATCAATCAAGAATGGTAAGTTAAGCAAAGATTTCGAAATGCTCTATAAAGAATTGCATATTGCTGGATATTACAGGGGATTATTGGAAGATGTAAATGTGGTAAAAGAGGTATTAAAATCAGCAAAGGCATTTATTGACAAGATTCATTGATTATTCCCTCTCACACTAACTTTCTCTATTTTTGTTTCCGAGTTTTTCGTAATGCTCCTCTTCTCTTTCCTGTCGCTTCCTTCTTCTGAGTGGCTTTACTTCTTAGATGCCTTTTTGCTTGTGGTTCTGCTTTTCCCTGCACTCTACATTCTTATGCTGCGTCCCTTAACAAAGTCACGCGATGAGCTTGAAATAAGTAGGAGTTGGACTACTTTTTAAGGATTGCAGCACTTATCTCATCCAAAATCCCTTTTAATGTTGGTAGATGGGCAGAGATAACATTGTTCTCAATATGTTTATGATGAGGATGAGATGGAACTTCAGGATGATGCGAAGCATTATCGTAACGGAAAAACATCTGTCTTTGTTTGTCCATGTAATGGTATCTGTATTTATCTATGGAAACAGTGCCATGAGCTTTGATGAAAATGGCTAATTCAAGACAGGAAGAATCTATAAATACAATGCTGCCCTTCAAGTAAGCGGTATTTCCATCTGGACCAAAATGTTTCTGGATATTGGAGGATAGGATAATGGGGTTTGAGTCAATCGTTTTTTCAAAATCTTCAATAAATTTTTTAATCACCGGACAGCCGAACGTATGGCGGATTGGGTCTTTTGCCATTGGGAAAGAAGATTCGCAAAGGCATACCAGTCAAAGTAGTCTGCTTCATCCCCCAGTTCGCCCCCTTCAAACTTTTTTAGAAAGGTTTGGGTAGTGAGGCGATATTTTTGTTCAAACTCCTTTATTGCCTTTTTATAAAAGGCTATGGCGCTTGAACAAAAGGTATATTCACGATTGAGAGAGGTTTTAATTTCATTGGTTAGCTGCATTAGTTATTTATAAACCATGAGACTCTGCAAAGTCAAGTAATTTTGGCAGCATGGGAATTTCTATATGGACAATCCTCGATAAGCCTGTCAGATTAACAGATGAAGAATTTAAGTTAATAAAACAGCATCCGATAAAGGTCGCTGAGATTTTATCACCCATAAAACAGATAAGGCATGTCATACCGATTGTAAGACATCACCACGAGTTTTATAATGGCAAGGGTTATCCTGACGGTCTGAAAGGTGAGGAGATACACCTGATGGCACGGATTATGTGTATTGCAGATAGCGTGGATGCAATGGGTGCAGACAGACCATATAGAAAGGGGAGACCTATGGATGAGATTGTTGTGGAGTTAAAGAAATGCTCAGGAAGCCAGTTTGACCCCTCTCTGGTAGAAATCTTTTTAGGGGCAAGGAAATTATAAAACCTTTTGCCACAGATTTTCACAGATATACACAGATAAAAAAAGGCAGAAAAAAAATAATTTTCTTAGGTTTTTTGTTTTTCTCAATCTTCATAATCTGTGTTAATCTGTGTCCATCTTCTATGTTAAAAAGCAAGTCTTTTTTATATAAGCAAATATACTCCTTGCT
>JACQEW010000082.1 GCA_016200365.1 Nitrospinota bacterium | reverse complement strand
TAATCTCCACAATTTTTGGTAGTCGCAACCTTTATGGTTGCGGTATTACGCAGGCATAAAGCCTGCGGCTACCTATTAATCTTCATGCTCCATTGATTCTTTCAAGGCTTCCGATTTCAGTGTAAAGGCGCCCTTTGTAACTATCCTCTCCCCTTCTTTAAGTCCTGAGATGACAGGATGATAGCCATCAACTTCATGTCCAATTGCCACAACCCTTTTCTCAAATTCCCCCCCTTTGTAAGGGGGGGCTGAGGGGGGTAGAGTTACAAACACAATTGTATTTTCACCCTCCCGCTGGATTGCGGATTCAGGGACAGCAAGGCTGAAGCCTCGCCCTACATCTATTTTTACAGTGGCAAACATCTCTGGTTTTAGTAATCCCCCCTGCCCCCCTTTAAAATCCCCCCTCCCCCCCTTTGACAAAGGGGGGATTTGGGGGGATTCAGGGGGATTTTCAAGTTCTGCCCTTACCTTAACAGTTCTTGTGGCAGGGTCTATAATGTCAGAGATATAGGTAATCTTTCCTGTAAAGACATTATCCGGATAGGGAGAGACCGTAATATAAACCGTCTGTCCTATCTTTACTTTGCCTAAATCCTTTTCATATACATTTGCCCACACCCATACAGTAGAGAGGTCTATCAACTTAAAGAGTTTGGTGGATATATCTACCACCTGACCCACTGTAACCACTCTCTCTACAATTCTTCCTTTAAAGGGTGCAATTATTGGTATTGTGGCATGTCCATATTTTCTCGACTCATCAACCATCTCATCTATCTCTGTATCCGAAAAGCCATAGTGATAGAAGTGCTCCCTCCGTTCTTCTATTCTTGCCTTTGCAGACATATATTCTGCCTCAGCCTTCGCAAGCTCATTTTTTGCATTAAGAAACATCTCCTCTACTCCTGTCTGAAACTCTATCCTTGCGCCTGTATGTTCCTTTTCCGCTGCAATTACCTCTTTCATGGAAGAGATATTGTCCTGATAAAGCTCCCTCTCCCTTTTCAGATTGGATTCAGCCAATTCCAGTCTTGCCATGGGTCTTAAAATATCTGCCTTTGCCTTTCCCAAATCGGCATCCTTAAGGAAGGTCATGGCATCCTCCGATGTAACCCCCCTTTCACCCCCCTTTGATAAAGGGGGGATTGGGGGGATTACCATCTCCATTATCTTTGCCTTGTTATTATAGAGAAGCCTTTCCTTTTCTAAATTTGCCTCAGCAGCCTTTAAATTGGCAGCAGCCCCTATAAAACCGGCCCTTATCTCCTCTGTCTCCACACTGTCAATCCTTGCCAGTATTTCTCCCTTATCTGCATCCTCTCCAAGTCTTACCTTTACCTCAACCACTTTCCCCGGTATCCTCGGTGTGATATATGCCTCCTTTTCAGCATTCGCCTTAACTTCTCCGGTAGCGGTTATATAATTATCAATCGCCATTTTCTTTACATCCTCTATAACAATACCGGCAGACTTTATTGCATCCTCATTGAGTTTTATAATGCCATCTTCCTTATGGCTATCTTCAGCCTTTGATTCTGAACCCCCGATAGAAGCATTCGAGGGCAGGATTACCTGTTCAGGTGATTTAAAATTCAAATATCCCCATATCACAAATCCTGATGCAATCATCAGGGATAAAGCTGTTAAAATGAAAATTCTCCTCATCTTTTACCTCCTATACTCCCTCCAGCAGCTACCTCTAAATCTGATAGTGCGGAGTTATATTCAAAGAGAGAGTCATAATAGGCAGCGGTATTTGAGGCGAGCTTCTGCTGTTCGAGGATGATAGTATAGATACCGATTCTACCTGCATCATAAGCCCTCTTCAGACTGTCAACATTCTCCCTTAACTGAGGTAGTATCTCATTTTTAAATAGCTCAACACTCCTCTTTGCAGAATCGAGTCTTAAGTATGCCGATTCTACCTCCTTATCTATCAGGAGTTTTAAAGATTCCCTCTGGGCATTAAGCCTTATCTTCTGTGCTGTAAGTGTCTCTATCTGCCCTCTATTTTTATTGATAACAGGTATTGGTATCGCCACACCTGCACCATAGACCTCTTTATCGTAATCCCTGTTGTAGAGGAGGGATACCCTTACATCCGGTGATACCTCTGCCTTTGTTAATGAAATTTCCCTATCAGATGCCCTTTCTTTTATCTCCAGAGCCATAAGGTCAGGGCGACTTTTAATTGCCATCTCTTTCAGCCCCTTTAAACTCATATCTTCCGGCAAATCCCCCTTAAACAACCCCCTCAATCCCCCTTTATTAAGGGGGACTAACCCCCTACCCCCCTTTGTTAAGGGGGAATAAGGGGGGAGGGGGTTGTCACCCTTCACAGTAATCTCCGTATCTGGCGAAAGTCCCAGCAGACTGCTCGATCTCGCCTTTGATAGAAATAGCAATCCCATCACCTTTACCCTTTCACTCTCTTTGCTTTTAAGCTCCACCCTTGCCAGATTCACATCCATCTTAGGGGTATCCCCACTTCTGAACCTCTTTTCAGCTACATCAAGTAACTTCTGGCTTAAATCTACAGATAGTTCTGATAGTTTCAATTTGTCCTCAAGGGATGCAAGATTATAAAACTCCCTCTTCACCTCACCAGTCAGGAGTCTCTCCATGTCTGCTATCTCAAGCTGAACTGCATCCATATTTTTCAGGGCAATATCCTTCCTTATCTCCCTCTGCCCCCCTGTCTCAAAGGTCTGGGAGAGGTAGAGTGAGTATTCATTCTTCTCTCCAAATCTATAGCCGGTCTTTACATTCTCACCAGAGGAGAGAAGGCTCCTTCCTTCAAGGGAAATTTCAGGATTAAAGGGATAAGTAAGGGCAGTGGTCAAATTACCTTTTGAGATATTTAACTCCTCCCTTTTAGCCTTCAGGTCAAGATTATTCTTCATGGCATAATCCACTGCATCATCAATGGACAATTCCATAGCAAAGCTAAAGCCTTGCCCTACAAAATTAAATAATAAAAATAGGAGAATGAACAATAAATTCATAGTCTTAAATACCTCCTTTGAGAAATGTAAAATAGTGGAATAATTTAAGGAATTTCAATGTTAGCGAGGCTAAAGCCTCGCACTACTGGATAGGCAATGGAGTGCGAAGCTTCAGCTTTGCTTAATTTAATGTACAGGAAATTCAAACCGAGATTCTTCGGGCTTCGCCCTCAGAATGACAATCAACAGCATAAGTGTCATTCTGAGCGAAGCGAAGAATCTAACTTGTTTATTTGGTTAGATGATAATTTCAGGTGGAGAGCGGGTGCTGAAGTTATTGCGGAAAGGAGTGATACTGTAATCTGGATAGGCTGAACTTATTGGCAAAAAATAGGAAGGGGTTGTTGATAGGGCAGGAATAGGATTTAAAGTATATATTTGATGCAAGAGAGAACCTTTTTTTAAATCCTCTCCTTGTTTTATCAAATATTGAGATTTATCCCTGCTTAAAGCTTGCAGGGACATGTTTGTTTGAGCCTCATCTTCTTCATGAGAATCTTCACAATCTTTATCAAAATAACCATTGGTCAATGAAGAAGCAAGCCACTCGATGAGGCAGATATGCTGGTGTGCCTTATGTTTATGGGATTCTAAAAAACTGATATGTTCAATATCAGTGTGGATATGATAGAAAGGCAGTGAGACAAGAGAAATCAGACAGAAAGCAACAAAACCAAGAATAGCCAATCTCTTTTTATATTTTGCCGACTTCATATTTTAAAGATTACAACATCAAGTATTTTTTATCAAGGTTTTTTAAATTTTTAAGATGTGCGACAGGGTGCGACGGAGTAATTGACAAGGGCTTAAAAAAATAATAGAATAGCTTTCATAAAATCGCCTATTCCTAACCCGAATAAATCGGAAAAGAAAAAGAAAAAAAGGGGATAGGGGGATGGCGGAGATATGGAGATAGAGATAGAAAAGGAAATTGGTAATTAGAAATTAGAGTAATATCTCCCTATCTCCACTATCTCCTTATCCCCTTTACTTACACTCTATGTTCTATGAATTTTCTGCCAAAAAAGCAAGAATTTGATCTGTAAGTTCCTAATACAGTTAAAGGAGGCACATGGAGCATTTAAGGGTGCTGGTTTTAAACAGCACCTACGAACCCTTACAGTTCTGCAACGCCCATCGGGCGATAGTGATGGTCATCAAGGGGAAGGCGGAGCAGGTGGAATGCGACGGCAAGGTCTTTCGCTCTCCAACTATTTCCTTCAGACTCCCTACAGTAATCCGTCTTATGAATTACATCAATATCCCTTACAGGGGGATAGTTTCTTTCAGCAAAAAAAATATCTTTAGGAGAGATAATCATACCTGTCAATATTGCGGCAAAAGCGGCGGCTATCTTACGATTGACCATATAATGCCAAAATC
>JACQEW010000065.1 GCA_016200365.1 Nitrospinota bacterium | reverse complement strand
GGGAGATGGTTTTATCGGGGGGCGGTATTCAGGTTGAGGATGGGGATGAGTTAAAAGTGGAGGTAGAGAGGCTTTTAAATGATGTAAAGAGGATGGCTGAGATGGGGGGGAAAGGGTATCAGGTAATAATGAGAAACAAAGGGGCTCTTGAAAGAAATCTGGAATTGATAGGGGAGATGATTAATAAAATGCAAAATGAAAATTGCAAATATCAAAATGCAAAATAAAAACAAAAGAATTTTGCACTTTGCACTTTGCATTTTTCATTTTGCAATTTTGCAATTTTGTTAATAGGGTATGGCAAATAAAGATATAAATACTTTTGAGATAGATAGGAAGATTCCCGTTGTAATGGCTACGCAGCATCCCGACAATGCCGGTGTCCCTTACTGGCATAAGACGGAGTTTATCTCTACCACCGATGAAGTGGAGGAGTGTTACCGCTCATTTTGCGATATGGGGTGCGATGAGTATATGTGGGACTGGGAGGGGAAGTTTGTGGATGAGGCGGTGATAGACAGGCTTTTCCATCAATACTATGATTTCTTCGATAGAAACCATCTCGGCAGGGATAAATTCCTCACCTTCAGGATACCGAATATATGGGAAGAGCCGGGCTTCAGGCTTGCGAGGGCGTTTATGGCAATCATTACAGGGAATGAGGCTGCTGCGGATTTAGGCTTCTCTCCATCGCCTGTGTTTGAGGTAATACTCCCCATGACAGACAGCGCAGATAAGCTGATTTACATACAGGAGCAGTATTATAAGAGTGTCAGGCTTATCTGCCAGGTTTTTTCGACAAAGCTTAGCGGTCCTATAGAAATAAATGTTATACCGCTGATAGAGGAGACAGGCTCTTTGATAAATTCAAGAAAGATTCTCATAGAATATATTGATAAGTTTGAAAGGAGGTTCGGACACAGGGTAGAGTATATAAGACCCTTTATTGCCAGGTCCGACCCTGCGCTAAATTCGGGAATGGTGCCTGCTGTTATTTCTGCAAAGGGGGCTATTTCAGAGTACTATAAATTTCAGAATGAAACAGGGGTCTCAGTGTATCCGATAATAGGTGCAGGTTCCCTCCAGTTCAGGGGCGGGCTTTCACCGGAAACAATAGAGAATTTTATCGCCGAATATGCCGGTGCGAGAACTGTTACAGTCCAGTCCGCCTTCAGATATGATTTTCCGCGGGAGGCGTCTGCCTCGGCGATAAGGCTGTTGAAGAGGGACATTCCATTAAAATCCCCCCGTATATTTTCCGATGAAGGGATGAAGGATATTCTGGAATTGGAAGATATTTTCAGAAATCCCTATTGCTCGACTATCGAAAGGCTTGCCTCTACTGTAAATGATATGGCGAGGCATATACCCTCGCACAGGGAGAGGATACAGCATACAGGGTTGTTCGGCTATTCGAGGGAGATAAAGGGCTCGAATATAAGGCTGCCGAGGGCGATTGTTTTTACATCTGTATTTTACTCGCTTGGTATTCCTCCGGAGCTTATAGGCACGGGCAGGGGGATTCACGAGGCGGATAAAAAGGGTATGCTGGAGAAACTGGAAGCCGTATATCCGAATATAAAAAAGGATTTAAAAATTGCAGGCTCTTTTCTGAATAAGGAAAATTTGAGAATGCTGGCAGCGGCGGATGAAACATGGAAGGATGTTATTACGGATGTGGGGATACTGGAGGATTACATCGGGTCTAATTTTATGCCTTCCTGCACAGACCACTTCCTCCACAGAAACCATGTATCGAATATCCTGCATCTCTGGAGAGACGGCATGGAATTCAGGCGTGAGATTTTAAGCGCAGGCGCCATACGAAAGAGTTTGGGATAAATACCTGCCCAAAGGTGAAGCAGATAATTCTTCTTCTGCTTAATATTTAAGCAGACTCTTTCCTCCTGCATTTTAGCCCCCCTTTATATATCAAGGCTTTTCCATTCAACCCATTGTGGCACACCTCTTGCTTTAAATGTAAGGAAATTATAAAAAACATATAAGGAGAAAGGGGGAAGAAGATGGAGAAATGGAGAGATAATAAGTCAGATTCTTTTTTCTCCTTTTCTCCCTTTTCTCCATTCTCCTTAATCTTTTTCTTTTGTTCCTATGAAGATAGATAGAAGGGGTTTCATAAAGACATCGGCTGTCTCTCTTTTCTTGATTGCCTCTGGCAAAGATGTCTTTGCAGAGGCTGATAAGGATATAACCTGGGGTAAGGCTGTTTGCAGGTATTGCGGGACAGGGTGCGGTGTGATGGTTGGTGTAAGGGATGGAAGGGTAATGGCTGTTAAGGGAGATGAATTAAATCCTGTGAATAAGGGGCTTCTGTGCATAAAGGGATATATGCTTCCCAACATATTGTATGGGGAAGATAGGCTTAAAACCCCTCTGATTAAAAGGGGAGGGGAATTTATAGAGACAGACTGGGATGAGGCGCTTGATTTGATTGCATCAAAATTTAAAGAGGCTTTGAAGGAGAGGGGTCCAAATTCTATTGCCATGTATGGCTCGGGTCAGTGGACGATTACAGATGGTTATGCTGCTACAAAATTCATGAGGGCAGGTATCGGGAGCAATAACCTTGAATCAAATGCAAGGCTGTGTATGGCAAGTGCAGTGGCAGGATATATGAGTCAGTTTGGCTCTGATGAACCCATGGGATGCTATGATGACCTGGATTATGCAGATACATTTTTTATCTGGGGAGCGAATATGGCAGAGTGTCATCCTGTATTATTTTCAAGGATTCAGAACAGGGTTACAAAGGGTAAAAATATAAAGGTTATAGAGCTCGCTACTCAGATGACGAGGACAACCTCGATTGCCCATAAATATCTGGAGTTTAAGCCGCAGACAGACCTTGCTATTGCCAATGCAATAGCCCATGTGATTATTAAAGAGGGGCTTTACGATAAGGATTTCGTAAAAGAGAATGCTCGAGGATTTTTGGCGACCCAAAGAAAAAGACAGTCTCCCTCTGGACAATGGGGGTGAATCAGCACTCGAGAGGCACATGGATGAACAATCTCATTATGAATCTCCATCTCCTTACAGGAAAGATCAGCACACCAGGGAATGGTCCATTTTCCCTTACAGGTCAGCCAAGTGCATGCGGAACTATAAGGGAGGTTGGATGTCTGTCCCACAGACTCCCTGCCGATATGGTGGTAACAAATCCCGAGCACAGAAAGATTGCTGCAAAGATATGGAATGTCCCTGCGGAGAAGATACCTGATAAACCGGGTCTCCATACTATGGAGATGTTTAAGTCGCTCGATAGGGGTGAGTTAAAGGTATTGTGGATTCAGTGCACAAATCCCTTTCAGTCACTCCCAAACCTGAGCCGCTATCGAAAGGCAGCAAAGGATGGTAAGGCATTTATCGTTGTCTCTGATGTGTATCCAAATAGAACTACAGAATTGGCAGATGTGATATTGCCCTCTGCCATGTGGGTAGAGAAGACAGGGATGTATGGTAACTCCGAGAGGAGGACACAGCACTGGTTTAAGATGGTGGAGCCTCCTGGTAAGGCTAAGCCTGACTGGTGGCAGATTGTGGAAGTAGGAAAGAGGCTTGGTCTTGGGCATCTCTTCGATTATAAAGGGGATTTTGATAAAGAGGTGTTTGAGGAATACAGGAGATTTACCATTGGGACAGGTAAGGACATGGCGTCTTATGATGAATATGTAAACTCGAGAGGTCTTAGATGGCCTGTGAATAATGGGAAAGAGACAAAATGGAGATATAACAGGGAGTATGACACATATGTAATCCCCCATACCCCCCCTTTGACCTCCCCTTCATCCCCTCCTTCAAAAGGAGGGGAGGGGGAGGTCGTAAAGGGGGGTAAGTGGGGGATTATCAATTTTTACAAGGCAAAGGGAGGGAAGGCTGTTGTATGGCAGAGACCTTATGAGCCGCCGGCAGAGGTTCCCGATGAAGAATACCCCTTCTATCTCTCCACAGGCAGGGTATTAGAGCAGTGGCATACAGGCACCATGACAGGAAGGATTCCTGAGCTCCGTAAGTCAGCACCAGAGGCGGTTGTGAATATGAATCCTGCCGATGCACAGGATTTAGGTATAAAGACAGGAGAGAGGGTAAGGGTTATATCGAGAAGGGGAGAGATGGTCTTTAAGGTAGATATTAATGGCAGGACAACACCGCAGAGGGGAACGCTCTTTGTCCCATTCTTTGACGAGAACAAACTTGTAAATCTCCTCTGTCTTGACTCTTACTGCCCTATATCAAAGGAGCCTGATTATAAAAAATGTGCGGTAAAGATAAGACCTGTGAACAAGGAGGTGGTACTGTGAATCTTTTTAAAAGGGTTTATATAATCTTAATGGGTTTAATGGCAATTGTCTTTATTTCGCTGCCAATAATATTTCGTGATTTTAAAAAGAGTGATGAGGATAGCGGGATAAGAAAACTGCACAGCCGGATTTTTAAAGAGGATTTAGCCTCAGCAGCACAGGATAATTTTTTACCTCCCACTGTGCCTCATGATGTGAATGTATACAGGGATTGCCTTTTCTGCCATCTGAAGGGAGGGGGGATAACAAAGACCTCATCAGACAATCACCCGCTGGGACACTGTCAGAGATGCCATTTCAGTTATATATCCGAGGAGCATATATCTATGGGTCAGTGTCTGCAGTGTCATGTGACAAATCAGGTGAATATAAATGGAAACACCCTATCCATGTAAATATAAAGGAGGGCTAATGAGGGATTTACAATTTACGATTTACAATTTACGATTTTTAAAGCAGTTGGCAATTGGCAGTTGGCAAGGGCTTTACTGCTTACTTCTTACTGCCTACTGCCTACTGTTTACTGCTTACTGCTTACTGCTTTTTCCCACTGATGCCTATGCAGAGAGGATTATCACATCAGAGGATATTCAGGTCAATCTGGATATTGTCTGGATATGTATTGCCACAATCCTTGTATTTTTCATGAAGGCAGGGTTTATCCTGGTAGAGATTGGATTTACGAGGGCGAAGAGCGCAGTCAATGCAATTATGAAGAACATGATGGATTTTGCAGTGAGCGCCATTGTCTTCTGGGCAGTGGGCTTTGGGATTATGTTCGGGACATCCAATGGACTCTTCGGCACGGATGGATTCTTTTTACATGATTATGCCGATTCCCGTGACCCATGGCTCTTTGCATTCTGGATGTATCAACTGGTCTTTGTCTCTTCCACGGCAGCAATAGTATCGGGGGCAATGGCAGAGAGGACGAGATTCCCTGCATCTCTCATGTTTACAGTGTTTATGTCTGCCTTTATTTACCCTATGTTTGGAAGCTGGGTCTGGGGGAGTTTTTATCACGGGGAGGGATGGCTCGAGAAACTCGGATTTCAGGATTTTGCTGGCTCAACAGTGATTCATGCGATTGGCGGATGGGCAGGATTGGCAGGGACAATGGTTCTTGGACCCCGTACTGGGAAATTCAGAAAAGATGGGACTATCAATCCCATACTCGGACACAATCTCCCCCTTGCTGCACTTGGCACACTGATTTTATGGTTTGGATGGTATGGATTCAATGCAGGTAACACACTGGAGGGCGGAAGTAAGATTGCCCAGATTATGATAAATACAACCCTCTCCGGCTCAGCAGCAGCTATATCAGGCATGATTACAGCATGGTTCAGGTTTGGCAAGCCCGATGTTGGAATGACCCTTAATGGTGCCCTATCGGGGCTTGTGGCAATTACTGCCGGCTGTGCCTATGTAGAGCCTTTATGGGCAGTTATTATAGGCATTGTCGCAGGAGTTATTGTTGTATTCTC
>JACQEW010000064.1 GCA_016200365.1 Nitrospinota bacterium | reverse complement strand
GGGTCATGATATGCGCCGGTTGCACCATGATGATTTCCTATCAATAGGTTTATTCCTCCGTTTGTAGAAATGAGTTTATAGCTTCCAAAGACCTCTTTGTTGCGCATTGTCCATGGTAAAACCGTAAAAATCATAGAGAGAGATACTATCAAAGCAGCTATTAATGCAGAGGAAAAGGATTTTCTGTTGAAGATAATCCACAAGAAAAGGGCTACCGGCAATAAAATCGCCTGCCCTCTTGTTAGGGATGCCAGTCCAAGTAAAATGCCTGACAAAACTGGCTTCCATGGTTCCCCCATACCTACTTTTGAAAAAGAGGGGATTTCCTCCTGAATAAGATATGTCCATAACAGAATAGTTCCAAGAAGTAAAGGTAGAAATAAATTCTCCGAGAATGCAGCCCTTTCTCCAAATGCTTTTTTACATATAGCATATGTGAGGAGACAGGATATTGTTCCAAATATGACATTTGAGAATTGGGCAAGTTTATAGGATGGAAAGAATAACTTAAATAAACCGGCAAGGATAAGGGAATAGCCGGGGGGAAAATTGGCAGTAGGTTTTCCGTTGAAGGAATAACCTTTTCCTTCAGCCAATGAAACGGCAGACTCATAATAATGAACCGCATCTCCTGTATTTCCACTGGAGGGGATAGGCGAAAAAAAGACAGAAAAAACAAGACGGGATGTTATGCCGATAAAAAGAATGACGAATACAATTTTATAATTTTTCAAGTCTTTGAAATGTCCTCTGCCAGATATTTAACCCCTCGACAAACTTTTTGAGATACCCCTGTTCTTCCAAAGAAAATATATCGCTATTTGTTATTTCTTGTTCCAATGCTTTTGTTATTTCAGAAAAGCAGGAGCGGTAGTCCCTTCCGCCAAGATTTGTTTTTCTTAAAATTTCGCATAATCTATCGGTTAAAATCATCCCCATTTTTTCTTTTTCTAAATCCTTCCAGAAATTATGTACATTCCTGTCCTGCCTTACGATTGGCTTGCCAAAGGCTATACTATCCCCAAGATGGTCGGATATAGCACATATAATATAACTTGCCCATATATCATCATACCTGCCGATATATGGACTTAGAAAATAGGCTGGAATAATATCCCGTGCGAGCGCTGTATTTTGAGAATTAAAAGGCGACCATGTCCCTTTAGCTAAAGCGAAATTGTCTTCTCTCAGATATTTTGCAGCAGTTACAGGTCTGTAAAGTCTTGTTAAGGCATCTATATCTGGCTCATTCAACCAGAGTCCTGCATTTACCACGATTCTGACATCGGATTTTTTCATGACAATCCTTTCTTCCTTCCACCGTTGGTTTACAGGGAACCCCCTGTGATAAAAAGACAGATTATCCTTCTCTTCCAAAAAAGAGCAGACATTGAACCAGCCCGATTTGCTGCTGATAACCTCCAACTTTTGCCTAACTCCCACAGTATGTTCCCTTATAAAATCGCTGCTCACAAAAAAATTATCGTCATCAACTGTTATGATATTCTCTGCCCCTCTTTGGTATGCAATCAAAATTCCAATATTCCTCCTTTGAATGGAATTATAAAGCAGGTGATTACCTAATTCCGTGAAATCCGTTAAATATCTTTCCTGGTCTTCGACATCGAGATATTTAATCTCAACACCTGTATTATTTTCCAGTCCTCGGCAATAATCCTTTACTTCAGGAGGCGTTTTCTTATCGCCGATGATAACAAAAAATACATCGTGCCTGTTGTTTTTTACATTCTGTGTATAGTCCTTCAGAAATACAGGGACATTAATTGTAGTTGTTACAATGGCTGTTTTCATTTATGATTACCTTTCTTAAACCCAGATTATGTACGAACGATTTATATAAGACCTTATATCCCTGTAGCGACTGTCAAATTTTCACCCCTGATTGATTCATTCAGGGGTGAAAATTTCCATCGGTAGGAGCCGTCTCCTGACGGCGACAATAAATCGCAAACAGGAGTTTGCTCCTACCTGTCTGAACGGCAAGCGGAAGGGACATAAGGTCTTTCACGCATTTCTTGGGTTAAAATAAATCTACAGATTCATTATTAATTTCAGCTTTAGCAAAATCCAAAACCTTACTTAATCCGTCTTCAAGGGGAGTGAATTTTGGCTTCCCTATAATTTTAAATAATTCGGCAGTATCGGCATACCTCAATTGCACCCCTACTGGTTTATCCAATAGAGGCTTTACTTCTGCATCATATCCCTCTATCTTTTTAAAGACCTCTATGATTTCTAAAAAAGTGGTTAGTTTGCCTGTCCCAATGTTGATGCCTCTGCCGTCATTAACCTTATCGAGAATCTGGAACATCATATCAATCACATCATCAATATATATAAAATCCCTACCCTGTTTTCCAGAACCCCATACCTCGATTGGATTTTTACGCATCGCAATCCGCCTTGCAATAGCAGGAACAGGATAGGAAGCATCCTGGTCTTCTCCGTAACCGGAAAATGGCCTTATACATGCGACATGAAGTCCGTATCTTTGATGTGCCAAAACCGAGAGGTATTCACCTGTCATCTTGCTCCATCCATAAGTCATATCAGGCTGTCCTAAATTCCCGCCGTCAAACTTTATAAATTCTTCTTTTAAAGCAATCGCAGCATCTTTTACTTGTAATTGGGTTGGATAGGCAGCAGAAGATGAGGCGTATAGAATCCTTTCAGCCGCATCTCTCTGCCGTGTCAGCCATAGAAACAGGGTCGAGTCTATTGCCAGGTCAAGCCCGACCAACATTGGGTCACCGTCAATAACACTACGCCCCCCCACAATAGAAGCCAGATGAAAGACATCGGAAAATGCCGGTAGGTCGTGCCTGTTAATTTTATTCGTCATGTCGAGGAACACAGGGAGGGCATTGGAATATAGGAAATTAATCTCTGCATTATTCTTATTATAAGAAACCACTCCGTTCTTTCTCTCCCTTTTTTCCCATCCTTTTAACCATGTATCAGGATGTTTGCCTGTTGACAGATCATCTATTATCCAGATTGGCACACCCTTTGGCAAGAGCTTCTTTATAATGTGCCTGCCGACAAAACCGCACCCCCCTGTAACTAAGATAGGTTTTTTATTCATATTAGAACATTATTCACCACAAAGACACAAAGAGCACAAAGGAAGTAAAATAAAAGAAAAGATTTAAGGAGAAATGGGGAAACGAGTGAAAGGGAGAAAAATAATTCTTACTTTTTTCTTTCTCCATTTCTCCATCCTCCCCCTTTCTCCTTTCTTTTCTTTCTGCTCTTTGTGCCTTTGTGGTAAATATTTTTTTATTTATAAAGAAGTATCTTAAATCCTGTCCGAAAGTATATAAAGTTTGTCCAAAAGGTGTTTTGGGAAATCCCTTCGGTCCTCGCCTTCCATGTCGTAGGAATCTCGGTTATCTTATATTTCTTTAATTTAATCGGCTTTAAAATGGATTCGAGTAAAAAGGGATGTTTCAACTCTTCCCACTTAATCTCCTTTAAAATCTGAGTGTTATAAATCCTGAACCCGTAAGTAAGGTCGGTCAAATTGCATCTGTAAAGGCTTTTAAAGAAGATTTGAAATATTTTATTCAATAAAAGTTTCAGCGGGTTATAACCGTTAAAGGAATTTTGATTTATCCACCTGCTCGTTGCAACAATATCGTATCCTGACTCTGCCGTCTCGATCATCTTTTTCACATCGTGAGGATTGGTTTCCAAATCCGAAGCCATCATGACGGAATATTCGCCTGAGCACTGCTCAAAGGCATCCTGTAAAGCCCCGCCAAGAAATTTTCTCCTCTGCCGCTGCAGTCTGACAATTTCCGGATATTGAGAAACCATATTTTCGGATACGGCAAGGCTTTCCTTTGATGTAATTTTATCCACAATTATTATTATCTCCTTGATTTTTTCCCTATTTTCGCTCAGCAAAATTTCTATCGTTTTTTTCAATGATTCAGTTTCGTTTATTACCGGTAAAACTATTGATGTATTTTTAGGCATAAATTGATTTATACAGCTCAATTATTTTTTCTGAAATAGCATCCCAGTTGAATTGTCTTTGGACAAACTCCCGCCCTCTCGATGCCATATCCTCTGTATCATCTTTTTTACTCAATATCTTTTTTACTGCATCTGAAAGCTGCAAAATATCTTGATATTTTACCACAATTCCGGCATCAGCCTCTCTTAAAAAATCAGCACAGCCGCAGCTCTCGGTAACGATAACCGGTGTGCCGCACATCAGAGCCTCCAATGGTGCGATGCCGAATATCTCGTGTTTTGAAGGGTATACAAAAAGGTCTGCGTCTGTCATTGCAGCGATTTTGTCTGCGCCGTATAACCCGTCAATCAGCAATACCCTGTCGTTTATATCGAGATACCGTATAAGTCTTTCTATTTCGCCTTTATAACCGTCATCAGGTCCTGCTATAACAAGAATCGTATCTTTATCATCCTTGGATATTAGAGCAAAAGTTTTGAGGAGAAAATCTATACCTTTAATGGCATTCAGACGGCCGATAAAAAGGAGGATTTTTTTGTTTGACAGCTTGTAAGCCCCTCTGA
>JACQEW010000088.1 GCA_016200365.1 Nitrospinota bacterium | reverse complement strand
GCGTCTTTGCGTTTATATTTTTTTTACATGAACAAAAAATATTCTCCTCTGATTATTATACTCTTCATAGTGGTAGTCCTTGACCAGATTACAAAATTTTACATTGCGGGCAGCTTTGAGCTTTATCAATCTGTAGAAATAATCGAAGGATTTTTTAATATCACCTATATCAGAAATTCCGGAGTCGCCTTTGGCATGTTTTCCGGTTTAAAAGGACCGATGATTAAAATCTTCTTCATAGTTATATCTCTCATTGCAGCGGTAACAATTGTTATACTCTATAGAGGAACTGATGATAAAATGTTATTTACAAGAATAGCATTATCTCTTATACTCAGCGGAGCGGTTGGCAATCTGATAGATAGAGCCTCAAGCGGTAAAGTAGTAGATTTTCTCGATTTTCACTGGCATGAGTATCACTGGCCTGCATTTAATGTAGCAGATTCGTGTATAACAGTAGGTGTAGGGCTGTTGATGATAACAATGGTAAAAGAAGGTCACCAGAGCACCAGAGCACCAGAGCACCAGTAAAGAATATATTTCTGGTGCACTGGTGACTGGTGCTCTGGTGTTCTGTTAATTTTATGCATCCAATACTATTTAAAATAGGACCGATAACCATATACACTTATGGAGTTCTCATCGCCGCTGCATTTTTCCTTGCAGTTGCGCTCGCTGTTAGGCAGGCGCGGATAGAGGGAGAAGACCCTCAAAAAATAATGGATTTAAGCTTCTATATACTCCTATCCGCAATTATAGGGTCGAGGCTCCTGTATGTAGCGGTTGAATTTAAAGAATATCTATCCGACCCTATAAAGATATTAAAGGTATGGGAGGGCGGTTTGGTATTCTATGGCGGTTTTATAATGGCTGCTGCAGTAGTTGCCGTGTATATTAGAAATCATGGAATGAATCTATGGAAGACAGGAGACATTTTTGCGCCATCCATTGCCATCGGACAGGGGGTCGGCAGACTGGGATGTTTCTTTGCCGGATGCTGTTACGGCAGGGAGACCTCTGTTCCATGGTCAGTGGTCTTTAGAGACCCGAATACACTGGCGCCTATGGATGTCCATCTCCATCCAACACAGATTTACGATTCTATAAATGGATTTATTATTTTCACCATATTAATAGTCTTGCGGAGATTTAAAAAGTTTGAGGGACAATTGTTCTGGACATATACATTACTGTATGCAGTAGGCAGATTTATTGTTGAAATATTCAGAGGAGATGAAAGAGGTTTTGCAATTGAACCAGATAGATTCGCTTCGCTCACTACAGGCTTGTCCACCTCGCAATTTATAGCAATCCCATTATTTGCCGTATCAATTGTTATGTTGATAAAATTGAGCCGTAGGGCAAGCCTTTAGGCTTGCATAAGCAGGGCTAAAGCCCTGCCCTACGGTGTGTTGCTTTTCAGACGATGAAGGATTTTCTTTATCTTCTCATATTTAATACCATCATTGCCATCTTCCTGACAGTTATAGGGTTTGGAGGCGATTTTGAGATCAATCTTATCTTTTCCCAATGCATCGGCATCTCTACCTTCTTATGTATCAAGACAACTCTATATATAAAAAAGACCACAGCCATAGTCCCACAGCTTCTTATGATAACTATAGCTATGACCATCGGCGTAATTTTGGGAACTATTCTCGGCTCGACAGTCAATGGGATAGACCCCCTGTTTTTTTTCAATGAAAAAACAGGGATGTTTCTTCAGGTAATACTCATAGGTATCATGTTCGGCTCAATAGTAACCTATATCTTTATCTCCCGGGAAATGCTCTCCAATGCAAATGCCGCGATGCTGGAGGAAAAGATGAAGGGAATAGCCGGTGAAAAGAGGGTAATTGAAACAAACTTAAGACTCCTTCAAAACCAGATAGAGCCGCACTTCCTCTTTAATACACTTTCCAATATCATGAGTCTCATAGATACAGATCCTGAAAAGGCTAAGTCTATGATGGAAGACTTTATCCATTTTCTACGCGCCTCCCTTACAAAAACAAGAGATCAAAGGATTACGCTCGGAGAGGAAATAGAGATTATCAGGAGTTATCTCAATATCTTTAAAGTTCGTATGGGTGACCGCCTGCGCTATAAAATTACTGTTCCCGATATTCTTCTTCAGCACAAAATCTCACCGCTGCTTATTCAGCCGCTGGTTGAAAATGCCATTAAACATGGGTTGGAGCAGAAAATAGACGGTGGTGAGATATTGATTCGAGGAGAAGATAAGGGGGACACGATGCACATCGAAGTGGCTGATACTGGGTATGGATTTAACGGTTATGATACCCACTGCGGTTTTGGACTCGATAATATCAGAAAACGTTTAAATCTCTTGTATAACGAAAAGGGACGGTTAATCCTTATGGAAAATCAGCCTTCAGGGTTAAAGGCAATTATTGAGATACCGTATGAAACAGATAAGGGCGATTATCGCCGAAGATGAATATCCGTTAAGGGAACATTTAAGGAAAGAGCTATCCATTTTATGGCCCGACCTTATTATCTGCGGCGAGGCATCCGACGGCATCGCCGCCCTGAATTTGATAAAGGAACGGCAGCCGGAAATTGCATTTCTCGATATCAAAATGCCAGTCCTCTCCGGTCTGGAGGTTGCAAAAAGAGCCGCATGGAAATGCCGGATTGTATTCATTACAGCCTATGACGAATACGCTGTTCAAGCCTTTGAAAATGAGGCAATTGACTACCTTCTTAAACCTGTAACAAGGGAAAGACTAAAAAAAACTATCGGGAGAATTAAAGAACAAATGAATACCACAATGAAACCTTCTGCGGAAATTGCAGAAATTATGGAAAAATTGACTAATGCCATGCAAAAAAAGTCTGATTGCCTGAAGTGGGTTAAAGTTAAATATGGGGATGGTATTCGGATTATCCCTGTGGAGGACATCTTTTACTTTAAGGCAGAGGATAAATATACCATAGTCAGGCATATAGATGGCGAGTATCTAATCAGGAAGACAATTACGGAATTGAGCGATGAGCTTGACCCCGAACAATACTGGCGTATACATCGGTCAACCATTGTCAATATCAGTTTTATTGCAAAGGTGGTCAGAACCTTCAGGGGAGGATATGAGATTAAACTCAAAGGCATTTCAGAAGCCCTCACCGTCAGCCGTGCATACTCCTACCTTTTCAGGCAGATGTAAGCTGTATTACAATTCATCCCTGATATAAACCATTTATCCCTCTATATTGCATTTTATCGCTTATTAATTGTCTATTATCTCCGTTCAGTTTATATTTAAGTTAGGATTTTTGTAATAGAAAAGTTTTTCAAAGATAAAAATTCAGGACAGATATGATTGGCAATTATTTAAATAAAAGGGACGTTTCTCTGACTCTTATTTTGCTCTGTTTTGCATTTCCATGTTATGCACAAGAAAAAACCGGCATTACAGTTCGGCCGCATGCAGGTTATGGATATTCAAGCTCAGCGAATTCAAAATATGATGGTGGTGTTTTTCATGCAGGCGCGCGTTTTTTACTTAACTCAGGAGAAAGGCAGAGATATGGATTGGAAGTTAGCCATTTCAACTTGAATGGTGAGA
The DNA here is from genome assembly GCA_016200365.1 of Nitrospinota bacterium. Classification (GTDB taxonomy): domain Bacteria; phylum Nitrospinota; class Nitrospinia; order UBA9942; family UBA9942; genus JACQEW01. The sequence goes on along the minus strand of JACQEW010000088.1, from coordinate 1,759 downwards.
ATGATTTTACCTCTTTCGGGATTATTTTAGAGCAGCTACTATGGGGCTGGTTTAATATGTCCATAGGGACAGTTGGTTATTTTAGTTATGGTAAAGACTCGGATAACCCTGTCGGATTAACTACCAATCTTGGCTGGGAGCCTGAAATCTTTAAGAATTTGACTTCTTTCATAACATACAGAAATGATATTGTTTTTCATAATGACACAGCAGTAATGACATCGGTGAGTGCAGGATTGAGCTGGCAATTTTAAACCCAAAATAATGAGGATGATGTATATGAGGATGATAACGGTTATTACATTACTTATTATAAGCCTTTCAAGTGCGGGTTATGGAGAGACCGATTTTAATAAGCTCTATAATCTTACGGATAAAAACAGTCTCGAAAGGATAATACATGATACAGAAAAGTCAAATCCATTAGATAAGGACAGTCTCAAAGTTCTTGGCATTGCATACCATAATTTAGGCAGACTTGAGATAAAAGGCTTGCCTGATAAGGCTGTAGAATATCTTGAAAAGGCAAATCAATTATCACCGGCAGATTATGAAGCGCTTGCCTATCTTGGCAGTGCAAAGACAATGGTTGCCAGGGATTCATGGAATTTCTTTACCAAACTGAGTAAGGTGAATGAGGGAATAAACATGATGGACAGGGCAGTAAGTAAATCACCTGATAATATCGCAATAAGGATGGTCAGGGCAAATAACAGCCTTAAACTCCCCGGGTTTTTGAATAGAAAGGGTATTGCAATGAAGGATTTCCAACACCTTGCGACATTAATCCAAATGTCAGAAGGGGTATCTCCGGATTTAAAGGCAGAGATATTTTATCAGTTAGGCATGCTTTATAAGTCTGATGGAAATGAATCACTGGCAAAGGAATATTTTAAAAAGGCAGTTAATGTCTCTCCGGATTCAAAATGGGGGATTGATGCAAAAAAGGAGTTGTAAATGGTCTCTTTAAATGGTGTAACAAAAGACTATCGGCTTGGAAGAACAGTGGTAAATGCAGTAAAGGGTATTGACCTTGAGATTAATGAGGGGGAGTTTGTATCTATCTGCGGGCCTTCAGGGAGTGGTAAATCCACGCTCCTCAATTTGATTGGATGTCTCGATATGCCTACAACAGGAACGATACGGATAATGGGTGAGGATGTGTCAAGGCTTAAAGATTTTGCCCTGTCCAAACTCAGAAACAATCATATCGGTTTTATATTCCAGATGTTCAACCTTATCCCTGTTCTTACTGCATACGAAAATGTAGAGTATCCATTACTGATACATGGCATGAAAAGAAAGGAACGGCAGGCAAGGGTATCGAGGATGCTCGATGAGGTTGGGCTTAATAAATTTATTAAACATAAGCCTGATGAGCTCTCAGGCGGGCAGAGACAGAGGGTTGCCATCGCAAGGGCGCTTGTTACAAACCCTAAAATAGTCCTTGCAGATGAGCCTACTGCCAATCTTGATTCACAAACAGGCATAGAAATACTTGAGCTTATGAAAAGGATAAATGAGGAACATAAGACCACATTCATATTCTCAACTCATGACCCGAAGGTTGTGAGATATGCAAAAAGGGTATACAACATCACAGATGGGAGGATAAATAGTTGAAGACCATATTACTATCGCTCCGTAATATATTCAGAAATAAGAGAAGGACTGCTATTACATTCATGGCAATTATCTCGGGTATGACAGGGATTATAGTCTTTGGCGGTTTTGTTAAATTCACATATTGGGGGCTTCG
>JACQEW010000043.1 GCA_016200365.1 Nitrospinota bacterium | reverse complement strand
TATCCAAATATTGGCGTATCCGTAGGGGATTAAAAGGTCTACCCTTTCCTCCATCTCTGCTGCCGCCTTATCGGTAAATGTCAGAGCCAAAATCTCCTCTGGTTTTGCCAGCTTTGATGAGATAAGGTATGCAATACGACGGGTAATAACAGTGGTTTTGCCTGTCCCTGCGCCGGCAATAATTAGAATGGGACCGTCTCCGTGAGTTACGGCTTCTGATTGCGAGGAATCGAGCCCTTCAAGAATATCCTTCATACTACATTTATGCCGAGGTTAAGGTCGAGGCTAAGAAAACCTAAGTCCTTATGTTCAATAACCTTTTTATATTCTCTTTCTCCCACTCCTTCGCCTTTTCATAATCCCTGAATCTTTTTTCCATCTCCTTAAATTCAGGCGTATGAACCCTTCTCCTGCCATTCTCTACGCGGGTTTTAACGAGCTTATGTAGCATCTCATGATACACAATACTCTCTATGAAAAAGTCCGGGATAAATTGCCGGTCTAAAATCGGGTGGATTCTTATAATATCGTCCTTTTCAGTATAAGAGCCGAATCTTATATACCTCCTGCTATTATAAGAGCCTCTGCCCCATGTTATCTTTATCGCCATAACCCCATTAAAATACTCTTTGTTAAGTTTATCAAATATCTCTTTCAAATCAAAAAACCTGCCGGCAGTATAGAGACGAGCTGCAGGACGGATATTTTGTCTAAGGGGTAATGATTTTATTTTATTAAAATTATCATTTATAAATCTTCTTATGATTTCTCTCGAGCCTCTCCGTTTCCCTTCGATATAATCCGATACAGCCTTTATAACATCCTCCCCTGCTTCTGAAAACATATTATGAAGCCTCACAGAATAACTCCCATCCGTTTTTCTCTTAACAGCAATCATTGTAGTTCTGTTATCGGTAAAAAACACATCAACTCCCTTTTTTAAAAATGTTTTAAACTTTTCGACAATACTCATCCCTCTAATAATCTCGTAAAAAGTCAAAAATTAGCCATAAGGGTAAAAGGGCTCTAATTGTTGTAAGGGCTAATTTTGTTTGACTTTTTACGAGTTCCTCTATTATTTCTCTCCATTCTCCACTTTTGGATATACCTTATCAATGCCATCCTGTATTTCAATTGTTTTATCAATCGCGGCAACAATCGCGCAATAATGTTTTATATCCTCAAGTGATAATATTCTGCCTTTTCTATCCTTCAGCCATTTATCGCAGACCTGATAACCGCCTATCCGGTATCTCCAGACATCAGGCGAAACACCCTCGAAATATTGTTCCTTGTTTATAAAAATCTTTCCATCTTCGTATTTTAATTTATCTGCCTTATTATTGCCTTTACCCTGAAACTTAACAACCCCCTTCAATTTCCCCTCCCCGATTAATACCCCTTGATTACAACCTTCAAGGGCAGGCTTCGGGGACAGGTTTGTTAAGGGGGATTCAGGGGGTTGTATTTCCGACGACTTGAGGAGATGCAAATTCACAAGACTTTCGCCATATTCAGACATCTTCTTAAACAGTTTATTATCCTTTGTGAACGGAATCCGCGGAAAATCTATTTTTAGAAACTCGGCGTATTTTATACGGTATGTATTTGAGTAAAGTATTGCATAGATATAATAGAAGACCTGCTCGGGAGATGGCGTATTTTTAAAGTCCTTTGTCAATTGTTCAATTATTGCTGGAGAGAGATTAGGTTTTTTGTCTGGCGAGCCATACTCTGCCTGCGGCTCAAAGAGCATCATAACACTGCCTGCAAATCCACCCTTCCCCCCTTTGCTAAAGGGGGGTGAGGGGGGATTACTTTTCTGATAGAGGTAAAGAGGGAAAAGGTAAGAACGTTCCTTTGTCTCTAATGAGACAGTGCAGTCATTAATAATAATGTTTGAACAAAGTGCGTGCCTGAATTCTCCATTCACCTGTCGATTTGTAATTAACCCTATATTCTCCTGCATCATATGCTGCATGACTTCTTTCCGAGCTCGTTCTATAACTGCATCGTGACAGAATATCCACTGTTCATCAAAAGGACGATATAAAATCTTCGTGATTAAGTTCTCCCAGTTTTCATCTTTCCTTAAATCTTCTCTTGCGTCTTTCAATTTCCAGTTTGATTTATCTCTTAAATTAAAAGTCTGCCTGATAATTTCATCTGGGAGCTTTTTATCAAGAAACATCCTGATGCGTCTTTTAAGAGTTTCTTTATCAAAGTCTATAACAAAATTATCTCTTGTGGTAAGCACTCCTACACTATGTACAGGGAAAATATCGGTTATCTTTGGATAACTTTCATATACCTTTAAAAGCTTTTCCTCTCTTGGGATAAAGAGATAAAATTCAGATTTTGGCTTAATCCTTTTCCATTTTGTTGTCTTAATATGATTCCTTAAAAGATAGTCATATTTCTTTTCCTGTAATCCCCATAGATCAGAATGATATACTTTGCATCCTTTTTTCTCGCCTCTCTTTTTGAAAAACAGGGCAATTGCTACTCCCTGCTGAATATCAAATACATTTTCATCTTTAGAAGCATCAGGACATTTTTCTTTTTTTAAGCTGTTGCCATGCAGGTCTAAAATATAAATCTCATTAAAACTATTCATCAAAGACTGCCGCATACCCCTGAATGTCGGATTATCAAGGTAGCCGTGATTGGTGATAAAACCTAAAACCCCTTCACCTGCCGTATCTATCTTCCATTGGGCAAATCGGATGAATTTCACATAATCATCCTGAAGACCTTTGGGATTTTTCTCTTTCAGCGGTTTACCATTAACATGATAATAAGCCCTAATCTCCTTTGAAATCCAGTCACCCACATTAAGAGAATGATATGAATACGGAGGATTGCCGAGGATTACCAGTATGGGCTGTTCTTTCCCCCGATTACGACATTCGGGGACAAGTTTGATCTTGCCGGCAAGATGGGATTCTTCAGAGAGGGAAGCCATGCCGGGGAGCTCGGTTTGCTCAAGCTCTTCCATTTCCAATGTATTCGTCAGATACAGCTTAAACCTATCATCCCCTTTGAGCCTGTAGCCGAGCTCTTCAAGGAGAAAAGACATCTTCAAATGACCTATTGCATAGGGCGCCATCATCAGCTCAAAGGCATAGAAGTTTTTTAAAATCTGCTCCTTGATAAAGTTTTCTTTTGCACCTTCACCATACTTTGATGTAAATTCCTCTCCTGCTAACTTTGCCGCCTCTGCCAAAAAGGTGAGCGTCCCTGCAGCAGGGTCTAAAACCGTAACGGATTTGCTTGCAAACCCTTCAGCCCGGTTAAAATTCTCTTTCAGAATAGTATGCAGAGAGCGGACGATATAAGATACAACAGGTTCAGGCGTATAATAGACGCCTCTCTTTTCCCTTGTCTGCGGGTCGTATTCAGATAGAAAAGTCTCATAAAAATGAATAACAGGGTCTTTTCCTTTGCCTTCATGGAAGTATTGATGAAGTATCCTGTTTGCATCGGTAACAGCAAGGACTTCTGAAATATCATCTACAATCCATTCCATCGGCTTAGGCAAATCGCCGAGTGAAATAAATTTAAAGACATCCCTTAAAATTCCTATTGTCTGCGGGATACTGTCGTAGGCAAGTTTCCTGTTAAATCCCCCCTCACCCCCCTTTTCTAAAGGGGGGACGGAGGGGATTAAGCGGGTGCGGGCAGCAAAGAGTCCGTAAGTAATGGTCTGAGAATAAAGGTCTGCAAAATCCTCCTTTGAAAGACCGCTTATGAGATATTTTCTGAAGGTTTCATAAAAACCAATTATAAATCTTTGTCCCTTGCCCTCCCTGCTTACTACTTGCAGGGGCAGGCTTGCCCCTTGCCCCTCATTTTTTAATTCCTGTGCAATAACCTCGTCCTTTAAAAATCTTGTCCTCTTTGCAAGCTCTACTGCAAGGGTTTTAGCATCATAAACCTTTGGCAATGAGAAAGAGAAAAATTTCGATAAGAGGTTTATAAAAGCTGCTTCATTCTCGACCGGAGGTGCAGTTTTAAGTTTATGTGTGATAAAGGGTCTTGCAATGATGGCTTTATCAATCAATTCGCCGCTGCGATAGAGTCTAAATTCAAAAAAATTTGTAAGTATCAGGTTCGGGAAGGTATGTAAATAGCGTTTTATTTGCTCAGTTGTCTCAATCTCGTCTAAATGCCCGACCCCCCTGTATCCCTCCTTAATAATGGGGGAATTAAAGGGGGGTGCCTTAGCTTCAATATATCCAACAATATGCTGCCTGCCGTCCCAGATTCTAAAATCAGGATTACCTGCCTCAGTTTTCTTTGGCAGTGTTGTTATATGTATACTTTTTCTACCAATTGATTCGGCATAATTATTTAACAAATCTGATAGGACAGAATAATAGCTCTCCTCTCTGTCATCACCGCGATTTGCAACTTCCGTTATCCCCTTTAAATAAGACTTAATCATGCAGTCTTATTATACTAAATACCTTTATCAAAATACAGAGACCCTTTAGCTTTTATATCGGCGGTCCCCGCCTGTTCAAACAGTATGGCAGATAAAATGTGGTAAAAGAAAAACAGGATTATAAAAAGAGGGTTTTTTTAGAGTGTTTTTCGATGAATTTCCTGCGTAGAAAAGAGGCCAATTTTTTTGATACATTCCAGATTTTATAATCGTAATTCTTAAATGCTAAACAGTACTTTCTATTTAATTCATGGATATTCGAATTGCCAATTGGGTGATCGTATTTTGGGACTTCTTCAAGAAAAGCAGCGAATTCACTCAAAAATTTATCCGAGCATTGTTCGAAAAACTTATCGGAAAAATATATGATAGAGAGCGACATTAAATGGAGATTGCGTTTAACCATCCAGTAGTAAAAAGTGGCCGCTCGTTGATCTGCCTCATTCTCGGAATTTTCCAGGTTTTTAAACCCTTTCCATATTGTCATTAATGACTGTAATGAAGCTGGTCCCATTTCGTGAAAAAACTGCGTCCGGGCTAGCCGGTCAATTTCTTCAACGCGTTTATTGGGGATATCCGATTCATTATGATAAGCCGTGTGTCCTATGTCCTTATCTTCCATATTCTGTATCATTGGTTCATGTTTTTTCGGATCAATCAAAGCGGTGGTGCTGATGGTAAACACTTGCCGAAAGGCTGGTCTGATAATTCTAATCCAGTAATTGATATCTTCCCAAATATTTAGTTTTTCATAAACACCGGCAGAATTTTTTACTGTTTCTCCTTCGGTATGAATTGGCAGGCCAACTTGAAACGAGCCCACTACAGCGATGCCTAAATCCTGCAGCTCATGCACGATATCCGTCACATCTTCTATGCCAGCCTTGCCGCGTTTTTTGTAAACATCGGCGACTGATTCTATGCCAATCCAGATAGATATTAATCCACCGCGCACCAGTTTTTTAAAATCACCATGTTTGTTTTTAAAAGCAAAAAGTCCGCCTAGATCGCCAAAGGTAGCCCAGCGAATATTTATATCGGATTTTTCAATCTCTGTGCATAAATCTTCGAAAATTTTAGCTGGTTCTCTGATGCTATCCGTCTTCTCTTCTATTGGCTTGGAAAAATTTTCATCCAGTAAATAAAAAGCGTATTCCGGTATCTCATTGGTTCCTTTTCGCTCGGTCTCTTCAATAAAATGCATCATTGCCGAAAAGACCTCTTTTCCTGTCGATAAAAGCGGAATTTTCTCCCCGCCAAATGCCCTGGAGGTATTGCAAAAATTACAATTATTATTGCAGCCGATTGCGACGGCTAACCGCAGCAAATAAAAAGGCATAGCGGCTGCCCCTATCTTTTTTGTAAGATACCGGAGAATTTCATTTTCCGGCAATAAGTCCTCTTCTTGAATCGGCAAAGAGATGCGGGGAGCATTTGGGTTAACGCGCTGCAATTCAGGGTTTGGAAAATTTCTGCGCAGCCAGAGACGCATATCATGTACGCCTTCTCCAGTATATGGCTCTTCATCATTTTTTTTATCTTCTCTTGATTTTTTACTATTCCATAAAACTTCTCCGGCTTCGGAAGTTAGTATCCCCATTGTTTTACCAGTCATAGCTCCATAATTGCCAAAAACTATTTTGATATTCCTGTTGACACTAACTTTTTTAATTTCGAGCGCCAAATTCTGAGCTTGATGTGCACGATTCTCACACCCAATCGAAATCGCAACAACATCATAGCGTATTTTCCCGACTATTTGTAAGATCTCCCGGTCGGTTTTAGGGTAATCGATTTGATCAAAATCGCAATATTCTTTTAAGTTTTGCTTGATTAAATTCAGGCCAACATAAGGGGCGCGGCTGGGTGCATTAAAAACATATTGCAAACGTTTGTTAATCCAATTACGAATAACACCCGGCAGGGGGAGCTGTTTTTTCAGTACAGGCCCCTGTGGAGCCTGAGCAATATTCATTTTCCAGGGACTGTCATCCGCCCCCGGCATACCCATCAATAGTATTTTTGGCTTTAGTTCAATCAAGTTATGGCAGGCATAGACCTAACTACTGTTAAGGAACTGTTAGGGCATAAGACCCTTTCTATGACCTTGAGGTATTCTCATCCTGCACCAAGTCATAACATAAGGTTAAGGCGGTGGATGTATTAGACAATACACTCAATGGCAAGTCAACTGCACAATTACTGCACAATTTAGCAAATAGCTGGAAGACTTAATAATGTGTAACTTTTTTAAAGTATAGGAAATTATAAAAACTTGACAGGATTAACAGGATTAACAGGATTAATTTTTAAATATTTTTATCCTGTTTTATCCTGTATATCCTGTCTAAAATCATGTCTTTGTTCTTATATTGGTGAGCCGTGCTGGGGTCGAACCAGCGACCTACTGATTAAGAGTCAGTTGCTCTACCAGCTGAGCTAACGGCCCACCTTTTAATTAAATTTAACAAATTCTTTATACCTTTTCAAGAAAATTTCCAAAAAATTTCCGAATTTTGATTTTTTAATGTAAATTATAAAATACCCCTCACCCACCCTCACCCCAACCCTCTCCCAGAGGGAGAGGGAGAGAGGGGTGAGGGGAGAGGGTAGGGTGAGGGGTTTGTTCTCTTAAATAATTCGTCCTTAATTATCCCGCCGTCCTTTATAGAGATGACTCTTTTTGAATATTCGGCTATATCCTTTTCATGCGTAACCATTATTATAGTTACACCACTATCGTTTAATCTGCAGAATATCTCCATTATCTCATTGCTTGTCTGTGTATCGAGATTTCCCGTGGGCTCATCCGCCATTATTATGGCAGGGTTCGTTACCACCGCCCTGGCAATTGCAACCCTCTGGCTTTCTCCGCCTGAGAGCTCGGCAGGACTGTGATCCGCCCTTTTCTCAAGCCCGACGCTTTTGAGCGATTCCATAGCCCTTTCTTTTGCATCAGGTATGCCTGCGTAAAGCAGCGGAAGCTCTACATTTTCAAGGGCTGTTGTGCGGGGGAGAAGATTATGGCTCTGGAATACAAAACCTATCCTTTTATTCCTTATTTCCGCAAGACGGTCATCGGTCAGATCTTTTATGTCAACCCCTTCCAGAAGATATATCCCCTCGGTAGGTATGTCAAGGCATCCGATTATATTCATCAGAGTGGATTTACCGCTTCCCGAAGGTCCCATTATAGAGACAAACTCGCCTGAATTTATAGAGAAGGAGATATTTTTCAAGGCATGAACCTTTACAATGCCTGTGTTGTAGATTTTGCTTAAGTTTTTAATCTCGATTATTGTCATTTTACAAAAGAACAAAAACCTAATCTTTAACGCAAAGACGCAAAGGATGCAAAGAGAATATAAAGAAAATTTATTTTTTTTGTTTTTCCTTTGCGTCTTTTTTCTTTGCTTTGCGACTTTGCGTTAAATAACTGATTTTTATAATTTCCTCTGGATCAGCCCAAGATTCCCCCTCTTGCCGATGGATGCAACTTCCTTCAACGTTACGAGAAAGAAAAATTTTATTTCGTCCCTCTCTTCGCCATTCGTAAAGTATTTTCTATTGACTATATCGAAGGAGGTCTCCCAGCATCCCGAAGAATAGGTAATGCTGTAGTCGTTTTCAAGAACCTTTTTGTTCGATTCGTCATATCTGGCGCTGTATTGGAGGCTTAGATTGTTCATTACATTAATCCCTGTGATGCCTGTTATAAAGGTAGATTCAGGCTTCCTTGTGTATCGCCTTTCGGCAGTCAGATACACCTCCCCTTCCCTCCCCTCCTTCAGAAGGAGGGGAAAGGGGAGGTGATAATTTACTCCAGCATCCAGATTGGCAGTGTTCAGTGTGCTTTCGTATACATCGTAGGCGGCATCAAAATTAAATATAACGGGATTTATGATGTGCGTATCGAGGTCAAATCTCAAATCTGAAAAAGGACGGCGGCTTCCGCCTGATAATGCCGGTCTGGCAGCTTCGTTTATATCATACTGCTGACCTATCTCCAGTCTTATAATTTCACCGGTAACCCCGCTTTGCCCTACTTTATCGAGGCGTGAGGTAAAGGATTTCTTTAAAACTCTGTTTGTCAAAGAATAGGAGACTATATTTTTAGATGAAACGGCATCAATAGAGTCAATTTGTATTATCCTGTCCCGGTCTTCTTTGTCTATATCGGGTATATAGGTATATACTACCCTCGGCTCGATGATATGCTTTAAAACAACCCCCTCGCCCCCTTTATTAAGGGGGGTAGTATCGAATATCCTGAAAAACTTTGGTCCCTCCATCTTTAATTCAATATCGTAGAGGTCTCTTGTAAAGCCCTCTGTCCCCCTTAATAAAGGGGGTGAGGGGGTTGTCTTATTTATCCCCCTGCTGTAATAGGTCTCCATTAGACCCACGGTAGGCGTAAGTGTAAGCCACGGAAATTTATCAAATGTATAGGTAATTTTTGGGTGCAGGTCAGACCGCTCAACCTCTATCTTGCCGCTGACTTTCTCATTTCTGAAACTGGTAAAGAATGAATCCATACTGAAAAAGAATTGCGATTCGCCAATCCTCTCTTTCTGGTTTACGAATGCAATCTCCGGAAGCTGGGTATATATCTCATTGTAACCCGACTCTGTGCTTTCCCTCTTTCTGCCCAGAATCTGAAGGCTCTTCGACGACCAGTTTTTTGTAATCCTCGCATAAGAATCTGTTTGCCTCCTCGTCCTCAATGCCGTATCGTCTTCATACTCCTTATCCTGATTGGCGCCGCTTAAAATATCAATCTTGACAGCCCCCTGAATATCGTTAGGGAACAACTGGTTGTGGTCGAAATTTATCTTATAAAAATCCCTTTGAGTATCGCTCTCTTTTAGATAGGAGCCGAGAAAACTGCCTGAGCTCTTTTTGCTGAAGATGTATCTGTATTCAAGCCCCTCCCTAACCCCTTTTTTCTCCAGATAGTCAAGATAGATTGTAGCGTCCTGATGATCGCTTATCGCCCAGAAGAAGCTGTTGTTAATAAAAAATCCGTCCTTACTGCTTGAACCGATGTCGGGCATAAGAAACCCTGTCGCCCTCTTGGTTTTAATAGGGACAACCCAGTATGGAAGATATAACACGGGGAAATCCTTAATCCTGAAAGATGCCCCTTTCAGAAAGGCATATTGCTCTATATATATATCCGACCTGCTGACCTTGAATTTCCATGAAGGAGTGTCTTCGCAGCAGGTAGTAAGCGTTCCGTCAAATATGGTAAAACGATATGTGCCTGCCTTTTCCAGTTTCTCACCTGTAAAGTAATATTTTGATGCTATCGTTCCGCTGACATCGTGCAGTGTCCCTATGGCAGTTTTTATATTGAATTCTCCGGATTCGGATGCCATATAACTTTCCAAATCGGACATAAGGACATTTCCTTTTATTTTTCCGTCTCCTGTTTCCGTATTAAGCTCAGCCTCATCGCCAAAGATAGTCTTGTTCTTATACCATATCTCCACATTTCCCGCTGCATCAATGAGGTTTTTAGCTTTTTTAAATTCGACTCTGTCAGCGGATATGAAAACTTGCTCCCCTGCAAAGGAACAGTGAACAGCAGGCAGTAAGGAGCAGGCAGTAAGCAGTAGACAGATTTGTATTCTCTTCAATTTTGAATTTTGCATTTTGAATTTTGCATTTCTTTTATATATCCCCTCGCCTCTCCTATTGTGAAAAAAGAGCCTGTAATACATATAATGTCGTCTCTGCCGGCTATGCCTTTAGCCTTTGAAACCGCATCGGGTATATCTTCAATCACCTCTACATCCTTTATATATTTTAAAAATTCATTCTTTAAGTCTTCCGGCTCGCTGCTTCTATCCGACTTTGGTCTGACAATAATAACATAATTTGCTGTTGGCGATAGAAAATCAATAATGCCTCTGAAGTCCTTATCTGTCTCTCCGGTTATAAATCCTTTTTCTGTAAGGATATATGCTGCCATTACTGCCGTTGATGCGTTTGCTATCTGGTATTTTCCAAGGAGGGGAATACATAACGGCTGAAGGCTGAAAGCTGAAGGCTGAAGGTTTAAAAATTTAAACCACTGACCGATAGAATTACGATGTTCCATTTCCGCTGTAAAATCACTTCCAATCCGATACATTTTCGCATGTTTTTCCTTACATATCGCCTCTATCGCTTCGATTGCCTCTGTCTTGCAAGATGAAAGAATGACAGTCCCTTTTTCTTTGATAATTCCACCCTTTTCTATTGCAATTGTTCTTATATCCCCGCCAAGATGTTCGGTATGCTCGATATCAATCTCTGTAATAACGGATAGAACAGGATTTAAGACATTTGTAGCATCCAGTCTCCCGCCCATACCGACCTCTACGACTGCAAAATCCACCATCTCTTCGGCAAAATAGAGAAACGCCATAGCAGTGGTAAATTCAAAGAATGTAAGCTGCAAGTTGCAAGTTGCAGGTTGCAAGTATTGATCTTCTTGTTTCTTGCATCTTGCATCTTGCATCTTGCATCTAATTCTTTCAGTCAATTCCATCACCTCTTCCTCCGGTATCATCGCACCGTTAATCATTATCCTCTCTCTGAAATCCTGCAGATGAGGTGATGTATAGAGACCTGTTTTGTATCCCGCATGCTGCAGGATTGAGGCTGTCATTGCAGCAGTCGAGCCTTTGCCGTTTGTTCCTGCTATATGTATCGCCTTGAATTTCCTGTGTGGATTGTTGAGAGAGTTGAGGATATGGGAGATATTTTCGAGTCCTAATTTTATTCCAAATCTTTCGAGGCTGTAAAGATAATCAATCGCTTTAGCATAGGTCATAAAAATATAAAAATATACTACCCCATTATTAAGTTTTTTTCAACACTTACCAAATAATTAAAAAAATAATTAAAAGTATTGTCTTATACTCATAAATATGCTATTTTTAGCATGTGAAAAGGGAGGAGTTTTATGTCAAGGACGAATATAGAATTAAATGATAGGCTTGTAGAAGAGGCTATTAAACTAACGCATATTAGGACTAAAAAAGAAATCGTCAACTATGCAATTGAAGAGCTTGTAAAAAAATTCCGCAAAAAAAAGATACTTGAGCTTGAGGGCAAAGTCAAATGGGAAGGCAATCTTGATGAGATGCGAAAAACAAGAATATGATGCTTGTTGACACAAGTGTATGGATAGATTTTTTAACTGGCAGGGATACATTGCACCGCCGTCTTTTACATCGCCTTTTAGAAAACGAAGATGATATTTGCATAACGGAAATTATCCTTACCGAAATCCTTCAAGGCATAAAAGACGATGCAGTTTATGAAACTACAAAGAATTACCTGATGGAATTTCCAATAATCAAACCAAAAGGTATTGATTCCTATATAAAAGCGGCAGAGATTTATAGAAAATGCAGGAAGCATGGAAAAACCGTTAGGAAAACGGTTGATTGTATAATTGCTGCAATAGCCGTTGAAAATAAGATTATTCTCTTTCATAATGATGTCGATTTTGAAGTAATTAAAGGATACGCGGATTTAAAGACTGTTGATGTCAGGAGATTCTTAATAGATATATAGTCTTTTCTCTCCACGAAATTATACGATACTACTTTAAAATGGTGAAGGATTTATATCTTCTATGTTTGATGGACGTGTTGGGTTTCAAGCATCTCTTTTCAAACTTAGGACTGTGTGAAATTTACAATAAATACGCTGAATTAATCAGTAAAGTGAGAATGCACACCGGCACAGGAACTGATATCATTCGACTTCCAGATGGTGGCATTGCTATGGGAACTATCACAATCGACTACGCATACTTTAGTGATACAATCCTCTTTTGGATGAAATACAATTGGCTGTCATTGCCTACATTTACAAATGTAATGTCTGAAATTATATGTTGTGGTCTTGAGCAAAGCCTTCCATTGCGTGGAACAATGGTAATAGGGGAAATGATATTAGATAAAGAAAGCAATCTCTTTTTAGTCCAGCCAATTATTGAGGCCGCTGAAACTGAAAGGTTACAAAAGTGGATTGGAGTATCCATTGGGACTTCCTTCAAGGAACATAATCACCAAGGTTTCTATCTGGATACAGTATTGCCTTATAAGAGCCATTTCGCGGATCAAGACAATTCTCTTGTTACTGGGATGGTGGTTGATTGGCCTAGAAAATGGAGAGCATCTCGAAAAGAAGATGTTCGAGTTATTGTGGCTGGGATGGATGTTGATAAGAATTACTCGATATATTATGGCAACACTACGAGGTTTATAGAATTTTCAGAAAAAAATTATGATTGGTTTAAGAAACAAAAGCATTTGAGCTATGGATAGAGTGCGTATAAAGCAATACTTCCCACATCTAAAAGCATATTTTCATTTGTGTAAGTCTGCATAAATCTGTGGCTAATTCTGGTTTTTGTTTCTTATCTTAATAATGTTAGCAGCTTGTCGATTATATTTTTCAATTCCTTTCTGTGAACAACCATATCAATCATTCCATGCTCCAGTAAGAACTCCGCCCTCTGGAAACCTTCGGGGAGTTTCTGTTTTATGGTCTGCTCGATTACCCTCGGTCCGGCAAATCCTACAAGCGCCCCCGGCTCCGCAATAATTACATCACCAAGCATTGCAAAGCTTGCAGTAACACCGCCTGTTACAGGGTCAGCCAATACGGATATATATGGCACCTTTGCCTCTGATAATTGTGCCAATGCGACCGATGTCTTTGCCATCTGCATAAGGGATAAAATACCCTCCTGCATGCGGGCTCCGCCTGAGCATGATACGGTAATAAAGGGATTTTTTTTGTTTACCGCCCTTTCAATAGCCCTTGTTATCTTTTCGCCGACTACAGAACCCATACTGCCGCCCATAAAGCCAAATTCCATTGCACAAATCTGAACATTTCGTCCATTCAGCGTCCCCTCGCCGCATACAACCGCATCTTTGATTCCTGTCTTTTTGGTATATGTCTTTAATCTCTCCTTATACCTCTTTACATCCCTGAATCTGAGCGGGTCTTCGGGATATATGCCGGTATCCTTTTCAACAAAGCTCTCGTCATCGGTTAGGAGTATAATCCTTTCATAAGCATTCATGCGGTGATGAAAGCTGCACTTAGGGCAGACCCTGAAGTTTCTGTCAAGCTCGGTTTTATAGATTATCTCCTTACAGCTATCGCATTTCAGCCACAGCCCTTCGGGTATGTTAATCTTTTTTACCTTTAATTTTTCTTTAGGAGTTTTACTCCTGATAAACCACGCCATAAATTAATTCTATTAACTCCATATAACTTTTATACCGTCAATCTTATAAATTTCTTTATCGCTCGTTAGTATTGGAATTTCTAAAAATTTAGCAGTTGCTATTATAAGCCTGTCATGCAATTCCGGAAATTTGATATTTTTAGCTATTATTACAATATTGGGAGTTAAATCTACGATAGAATAGTTTGCGGAATTATTGATAATGTTTAGTGTTTCTGCCAGATTTATCTTTATTCGCCTCTTTTCTGACAAATACATGATTTCCACTATTGAAATTACAGAAATATAAAGGTGATTTTTTCCCTGCTCTGTATCATCAAGTATAGAGATTACTCTTTTCCCTATACTTCCAGTTTCGGAGAAATGGCGAATTATTGTTACTGTATCAGCCAGATATTTCATTGATTAGATATTTCTTTTAAAAAAAGATTCTGTAAACTCTTTTTGAATGGTTTTTAGCTCCTTTTCAAGATTGCCAATTTTTTCAAAACCTTTGTTTGACCAAATTCCTCTTAATTTAACCACCTTCCTTTTTTGTGTCTGCTGACGGGATAAGACAAATTCTATGAAATCTCTAACCTCATTTAATTTATCATTAGGAAGCAGAGATAATTCTTTATAAATATCTGTTATTTTGAAAGCATCGGTTTGCATAAAATCCCTCCTTAAAAATTTAATTGGACAATCAATACATTATTTTGTGCCATATAGTTTCTATCCCTTCAAATTTATTTCATTATTGGCTTCTTCTAAAAAATTAGCACATTCCGGCCATTTTTTTAAAAGAATAGGAACTGTCTCATCGTAAAATTTACGTTGTGCTTCACCATACCAACTTACAATTCCATTTTGTATTAATGCGTTAGGACTACCTTTTTCCCAGATTTCTAAAGTAGAATTGTAGCAATTATATGTTTTTGTTACTAAAGTTACAAAGTCTTTATTGGCTTTTGTATTTTTTAAAAAGTTTTTCATTGATACATCAGCATCATATAACAATTCAACATATGTTTGCATATCAACTCCAACAATCGTCTTCTTTTTTATTTTTTCAAATATATTTAAAATTTCTTTATCGCTGTCTATTGTTTTTGGTTGTAAACCATAATCAATATTTACATCACCACCTGCTATAATAGGTGGGCTTTGAGATCCCTTAGATTCTTGAATTATAGTAGAACCATTATCTTCTTTTTTATGAAAAGTTTCATCCTTTGTAAGTTGTTTCTCAGTCCCTTGATTCAAAAATTGTTTTTCTTTGTTTTCCATATTAGAACTTAGAAGAATAGCTTTTTGTCGTCCTCTCTCTTGAAAGTAACCTCTTATATAGAAACTGACAGAAAATAAAATTATTATAATTGTCAAATAAATAGCTGCTTTAGATGGCTTATTGCGAAATATTTTAAAAAATTTATCTACCTTATCAATCATGATAATCCTATTTTATTTTTTTTCTCTATCTTTAGGTGAAAAGTTATTTTTTTAAACGGTAATAATTAGAAATTTTATCAACAACTTCTCTACATTCATTAGAAGATGGTCCTGCAACTACAATTAATATTGCTCTCCAACTATCATCTGTACAACCAATATTCGCAGTATACTTATAGTTCAAGACTCCACCAATAGAATCTTTAGAGGCTTTTTCAGTCTCAAAATTAAGCTCCTTTAAGGCTTTTTCTCCTATATTGTAACACTCTTCAACACTCATCTTTCTACCCATGAGGCTATAGAATACGTTTGGAGACGAAGAACAAGCAGAAAGCCCAATAGTAATTAAAGATAAACAAAAAATGGTATAATTTTGCAGAGTAGTCATTTTTAAATACCTCCTTTAGATATGCTTTGTATTCCCTCTTTCTCTCCTCTTTTGATATGGAGAGTGTCACAATATTCTATCTTTGAAGACATCTTGATGCCTATCACAAACTGGATATCCACATTTTCCACATTCGAATCTTCGCCAGTGCTCCCTCTAAATTCTAAATCTTGAAGATATATGTTTAATCACTACTGTCCGATTATTAATTGAATAAATTCAACTGGTTACAATTGTAGTCAGTTGATTCTTGCTTTAATGCATCACTAACTACTTGAAAAATAGGCTTTTTCTCGAAAAGGTTGACCTCTAAAATCTGTAAAATTGT
>JACQEW010000087.1 GCA_016200365.1 Nitrospinota bacterium | reverse complement strand
TGCACCGGCAATATTCAAGGTGCTGCCGAGGGAGACTGCCGGCGATGTGGTCGGAGAGATATTCCCGAAATACTGGCTCATAGGTTATATATGCAGCATTGCCGCACTTCTTACACTCGCCTATATGGCTGTCTATGAAAAGAGTGTTCCGGTTCTGAAAATATCGCTCCTTGTTCTTATGACATTTATAACATTTTATTCAGGTCTTGCGGTAGGGAGTAAGGTAAGGGAGATTAAGGCAGAGATAAAGGCAGTCGAAGACCCTGTAAAAAAGGAGTCCTTGAGGACGGAGTTTAAGTCCCTTCACCTTAAATCTGTTATCCTAAACATTGCCGTGCTTATACTCGGTATTGTCTTCGTCTTCCTCACAGCGTATAACATAAGGGCATAGAAAATCGCAGACAGACAATCAAATTAAACACATCAATTTTTCCTTGACAAAAATTATCTTTTAAATATAATCTTGTTTCAGACTGTTTCATATTGTTTAATAAATATGCTTACCGAAAAAGAATTATTAGATGATTTGAAAATTTCTCGGACAACGCTTTGGCGCCTAAAAAAGAGAGGCATGCCCTGTATTAAAGTGGGGTCATCTTATAGATATGACAGAACTAATGTATTGCAGTGGATTGATAATAATCAGGATAATGGGTATCCGACTGATTATTTTGAAAATCCTACGATATCTGAAAATCTTGAATTACAGTTTCCATATAATTCGCAAAAGCTTCAACCCCAGAAAATTAAAAATAATTATAAGATAACCATCCCCTACCTTTTAAAGCATAATAAGGAACATCTAAGTAAACTCCTTACTATCGAAGAATTTAATGAGCTACAAATAAAACTTTCAAAATATGTCAGCGATTTTCAAGGTAATGAGGCAGTAAAAATTTTTACAGAAAAATATCTCTCCATACTAAAGAAAAGGTATCAAAATGAATATATAGAAAACTGCGATATTAAGCTCGATAAGTTTCTAAGTAGTAATAATGATTTAAAAGTAATATGGGGAAATTGTTTAATCGCCTTAAGAAAGATGAAGTCAGAATCAATTCATCTTATGATAACCTCTCCACCTTATTATAATGCAAGGGAATATTCACAATGGGAAAATCTTACCTCCTATCTCGAAGATATGAGGTTAATAATCAGAGAATCCTATAGAGTATTGGATAACCATAGAATATGGGTTTTCAATGTGGGTGATGTTTTTGATAACGACAATCTCAAAACAAAATCCGTATGGGGCAAAAGAAGATTACCCCTTGGGGCATATTTTATAAAAATTTTTGAGGAAGAAGGTTTTGAATTTGTAGACGATATTATATGGGATAAAGGAGAGGTTGAGAGTCAACGGCATAAGAACGGCGGCATAAACTATCCCTTTTACCAATATCCTATAAATTGTTATGAGCATATCTTGATTTTTCACAAACACAGACTGGATACCAGCAGAATACCCTGCCCAATTTGCGGCTCTTTAAATGTAAATGGAAACACACAGTCGGAAATTGGCATTCAAAGCTGGGAATGCAAAAATGATAAATGTCTCGAAAGAAGCCCTCACAACAGGGGAAAAAGATTTTCTTTAAGGTCAAATATGATGCAAGATATGGCTAAAAGAACGAATGAAAATGAGATTGATGAGTTTACATTAAATAAATGGCGGAGAGATATTGTTAAATTTCCTCCTGTTATAAAAATTGACCACAATGGCAACAACAGAGTCGGACACAGCGCTCCTTTTCCAAAAGATATTCCTGAGATGGCAGTAAAATATTTCTCCTATGATGGAGAAAATATTTTAGACCCGTTTGCAGGAAGCTTTACAACTGCAATTGCTGCTAAAAAACTCGGACGCATCGGTATCGGCATCGAGATAAATAAAACAATGTTTGAATCTGTTATTAAAAAAAGGGTTTTGGAAGAATTTAACGGAAAAACCAAATTAGAAGAGTTTAGTCTTTAGTTGACGGGCTGTCCAATATTCTAAAACGGTCAAGCCTCTCAATCTCGGTATAAAGTCGTTTAAAGGTCTCAAAATCATTTGAGTCTTTAGCTTCTTCCATTCTATTCCAGAGTTCATTAACAGGCACTTCATTATATAAAAACTGACTTAATCTATCCGGGGGGAAATGGCATCTATCGTTCTGATATATCTTAAATGCCGTTGTTTCAGTATTTTTTATAGACCTAAAATCCTGAACACTTAATATCCAGTAAAAATGCTTCTCCCTATTTTCGACGATATCACGATTATAAATAACAAAAAAATGCCTATCATCATCCAATAGATCTTGAAATTTAAAATTGAATCCGAGATTTTTGCCTTCATCAACAAGATGCGTGGATTTAACCTGAATAGTTCTAAAGATTATTTTATATCTTGTGCTGTCACAATCAGGCATTGTGCATTTATTTCTTTTGACATCTCATCATAGGGAGGGAAGAATACAATCCAGCCTCTCTTTGAAAGCTCAAAGCCAACCATATGCTCCCCAATTTTACCAAACTGTCCCTCTTTCATTTCCATGATAAAATCCTTATTTATATTATGCCAATATTACCCAATCTCATATTATGTGTCTTAAAGTAGCAGCATCATACAAATTAATTTTGAATGTGTCAAATTTTTACAAGGCAATCACAAAAATCTTGACTTGCCTTTTTTCATTTAGTATCTTTAAAATTAAGGAGATTCCCTTATGAAAAAAAAATCCTTCCTCCTTATTATCTCTACCTTAATAATGTTTTTCCCCTATGTTGTCCAATCGGCAGAAAAACGGGGTGTTAAGGTTGTGGTCAAAGATCCTCAAGGAAGAGAGATAGCATTATACAAAGGAAGCCATGCCCTTATAATCGGGGCAAGCAATTATACAGCCGGCTGGCCCAAACTGCCCGGAGTTAAAACTGACATTCAAGAAGTAAAGGCTTCCCTTGAAAAAGAAGGCTTTAATGTTATTACTGTCGAAGACCCAGACCGTGAAAAATTTTTAAAAACCTTTGACAATTTTATAGCAAAATATGGTTTACAGCCCGAGAACAGGCTCTTATTTTATTTTGCAGGACATGGACATACAGTCAAACAGTCCTATGGTGAAGATATGGGCTACATAGTGCCTGTTGATGCGCCGAATCCAAATAAAGACCCTGCAGGCTTCATGGCAAAGGCAATTGATATGCAGCAGATCGAGGTTTATGCAAAGAGGATACAATCCAAACACGCCCTGTTTCTATTCGACAGTTGTTTTTCAGGCTCGATATTTGCTTTATCCAGGGCGGTGCCTGAAAATATATCTTACAAGACGGCAAAACCCGTCAGGCAGTTTATAACATCAGGAGGCGCCGATGAGCAGGTCCCGGACAAGAGCATATTCAAGCAGCAATTCATTGCTGCAATCAGGGGAGAGGCTGATGTAGATAGAGATGGTTATGTAACAGGGACGGAATTGGGAGAGTTTTTGCAAAACAATGTGATAAATTATTCAAAAGGCGCCCAGCATCCTCAATATGGGAAAATCCGTAATCCCAATCTGGATAAGGGGGATTTTGTGTTCACCAGAACAACGGGGTCAGAGGAGCAGGTATCACAAGGTGAAATCGAATCGGAAAGCCAACGTATTACAAGAGAAAAATTATTAGAAGACCAGCAAAGGCTCGAGGAAGAGCGGCAGAGGCTTGAGACAGAACGCAAACAGTTTGAAATCGAGACAGAAAAACAGCGTCTCGAGCTGGAAAAAGGGAAATTAAGAGAAGAAAGGGAAAGACTGGCAAGGATGCAGGAAGAACAAAGGAAATCAGAAGAGGATCGCAGACAACTTGAAGAAGAAAAAAGAAAGACTGCTTATCAGAAGGTACCTTCATATGATACGGGTTATGTGTCTATAATTAATGGAACGGTAACATTGGTAAAATTTTATGAAAGTGGATATGGTAGTGTGCCACATGAGAACAGAGAATATAGGAGCAATTTTTCACAAACTAACACCCGTTATGTAAATTGGGAGATTAATTTTGAGCATCCATTGCCGGTCCGCAGGATTGATTTTCAGATTGAGGCGATCTGGTATTCTCCTGACGGAACTGTCTTCACTCGGCAAACGAACAATACCTATATAGAGCCAAGCTGGTCAAATTCTTACCATCAGTTTGGATCTGGATGGAAAGACTACTGGGAAGCTAAGTGGAAGATAGGGACATACAGGGTTGATTTTTATATCAGCGGTCAAAAGATAGCCAGCGGTACTTTCACCATATACTGAACTCACTTTGAACTGATGAAAGCATCATCAATCCCGATTTTCGAGAGAATGATATATATCCTTGATTATATCGGAGGAGATTTTTGACATGGCTGTGCTCATCGCCTCTATTAAGGCGCGGGGATTTTTTTGACTGCACGGCTCTGCGACTCGATAGGTCTTTTGGAAAATGACCCGTTTGCTGATGTCCGGCTCCCTCTCCGCCATCAGGGTAATGCCGATGCTTAAAACAGCCTCCCACTTATCTTCTGCATCCCTTTCATAAAATTCATCAACACTCCCTTCTACCAGATATGAAGAGGGCAGCTTGCTGTCGTTTTCAATCACCGCCGAGAACAATCCCGATGCTCTTATATCTCTTGCCAAAAAATATGTAACGAGGTCGCCCGGATTTGCCCGCCATTTATGGTAAAAATAGGTATCCCTCTTGAATGAGCCGTCCCTGTATATTATCCTATCCGTATTGTAGATGGGGGAGACGCTGAACCGGTCAAGCCTGATAATATGAGAAAGGGGCTTTAAATCCGAGATAACGGGGGGGTTATACTCAAGGGTATAGAACTCAACCTTATCTCCGGGGTTTTTGAGATTGATACATGCTATGAGAATCAGGGGAAGTCCGATTAAAAGAAAGAATATCTTTTTCATTGTGTTTATTTTCTTATCTCCGGCTCTACCTCTCTCTTTGGAGGCGGAGACCCGAATATCAATTGAGAAGGCTGGTCATCGAGTCTGTTTGTCAGCCTGTTTAAATTATCGCTCGCCTTCTCGATATTCTGGGCGATTAAGAGAAGGTATCTTTTCAGTTGTAACAGCGAATCGTCTGTATTGCCGATAAAAAAAGTGCTTTTCGTCAGAAAGGTATTTGCATTTTCCAGAGCCTTTTTAAACTCGTCAATCGAGGCTTTGATGGTATTCTCTTTTTCCGAGAAGAGTCTATCCATAGAAGATACTGTCCCTTCTGTCCGGGCGACAACATTATCAGCCCTGCTCATCAGGGTGTTGAGCGACCCTGCAGCATCCTCCATGGATGACATAATCTTATTCCATCTCTCCTTTTCAATGATATGTTTGAGATTTTCAACAGAGGTCTTAACGGATGCAGTTATTCCCTTTGCATCTGCCGTTAATTGATTGATATCGTCCAGAGAAGCAGTGAGCTTATTCCACCGTTCTTTTTTCAGGATATTATTGATGCGGTCAACGGAAGTCTCGATGCCTCCGGATATCTTCTTAATATTGGCATCTTCGATCGTTTGGTCCAGTTTATTCAAAGTCATTTTAATCCTGTCCGATATACCTTTTAGGTCAATGCCCTTCATATTATTCAGGACATTATCTATCCCAAGCATCAACTGGCTGATGTCCGAAGGTTTTGAGGCAATCACCTTATAGTTGATAGGGAAGCTGTCGGGAGACGGACGGAATCCGGCAGTCTCCCCCGTTTTCCGTGTGTTCATCTCTACAAACATAATCCCGGTGATGCCTACGGATTTTAACTGGGCAATGACATCGCTTCCGAGTGTCTGCCCGGACTCTATCTTCAATATGACCTGAATCAATTTTGCATCAGGGGCAACGCTGATGCTTTCGACGCGGCCGATGGAGACCCCCCTGTATTTTACAGGGGAATCCCTGTCAAGCCCCTGGACCGATTCGTCAAAATAGGTAACATAGTAATATCCCTTTTCGAGATAGTGCGACATGCCAAGATAGATGACCGCTACTACCGATATGGCTATCCCGCTTGCAACAAAGAGTCCGACAATAAATTTTGTCTTCTGCCCTGTCATAGAAAAATAGCTTTTAGCTTATAGCTCAAAGCTAACAGCTAAAAGCTATAAGCTAAAAGCTGTTTGTTCTCTGTTCTCCTCAGGCTGGCGGTTAAAAAAGCTTTTAACAAATTCATTACTGCTGTGCTCTTTAAGATAATAGGGGTCGCCTTCGGCTATTATTCCCTTTGTATGCCTGTCCAGCATAATGACCCTGTGCGCAACGGCAAAGATGCTCTGGAGCTCATGGGTAACTATGACCATCGTTGTCCCCAGACTCCTGTTGAGATGGATAATGAGATTATCGAGCCCTGCCGATGTTATCGGGTCGAGTCCTGCAGACGGCTCGTCAAAAAAGAGTATCTTTGGGTTGAGCGCCATTGCCCGCGCCAGTCCCGCCCTCTTCTTCATGCCGCCGCTTATCTCGGAGGGCAGATAATTCTCATAGCCGTTCAGGTGAACAAGACCAAGCTTCATCCTCACCAGCGTATCCACGGATTTTTTCGGTAAATCGGTGTATTCCTGAACCGGCAGTGCAACATTTTCGGCTACAGTCATCGAGCCGAGGAGCGCACCGCTCTGGTAAAGGACTCCGAATTTTTGCAGTATCCTTTTAAATGTATTCTCATCGCAGCTTGAGATGTCATCTCCGTCAATGACCACCTGTCCCGAGATAGGCGGCATAAGCCCGATGAGGAGTTTTAAGAGCGTGCTTTTGCCGCATCCGCTCCCTCCGAGCACGACGAATATCTCCCCTTCGTAGACATCGAAGGATATGCTGTTGAGGATTATATCATCATCGTATCCTGCAACTAAATCCCTGACTTTGATTATGGACTTTTTTTCCATATCCTGATTAGTTTCTGGTGAAAAATGACTTTTTTGAACGACTTTTTATTTTTTCTTTTGTTCCATAATGAATAATTTTAAATAAATAGGACAAAAGAAAAAATAACGGAAGTGAAAAAAATGTCATTTTTCACCGCACACTGTTTATCACCAGTAGCAGAGGATAATAGCAAAAATGGAGTCAGCTACTATAATCATAAAAATACTGCTGACCACAGCCGATGTAGCCGCTTGTCCTACGGATGCAGCCCCGCCCCTGACCTGAAACCCCCTCAGACACCCGATCCATGCAATAATAAATGCAAATACGATACTTTTCAATACCCCCCAGTAAAAATCGAATAAAGAGAGCGTATTTATGGTCTGGGTCATGTAGGAGCTTGCAGTGAGATTAAGCATGGTAACGCCGACAATCAGACCCCCCATAATGGCAAAAAGGTCGGCAAACAATGTAAGAATCGGAACCACAACAACAGAGGCGATAATCTTAGGGACAACGAGGAATCGTGCCGGCTCAAACCCCATGGTAAACAGGGCATCAACCTCTTCGGATACCTTCATGGTGCCTATCTCGGCGGCAAAGGCAGAGCCTGAGCGGCCTGCGACAATAATGGCGGTCATTATCGGACCAAGCTCGCGGGTCATGGAGAGGCTGACCAGCGATGCTATATAGATATTCGCCCCGAATTTCTGGAGTTGGACAGAGGACATGAATGCCATAATGAGTCCGAGAAGGAAGTTGATAAGCCCGACAATAGGGAGGGCATCCACCCCTGTCTTCTGCATACATAAAAAAGTATCGTCCCTTCTCAATGCCCCCGGACGCAGGATTACATAGACCAATGCCATAGATACGGAGCCGATAAAGGATATTAGATACTTCAGGTCCGAAGCCACATGGATAGTCCCTTCGCCGAGCCGTATCATCGGTCCCGGCGGACGCTTTTTGGTAAATCTTATCTTTTCGGTCAGGGATTCAAAATTCAGGAGGGAGAGCATTTTCTGCAGGTTATCACTGATATTTTTTAAGGAAAATTGTCCTCCTATATCCGTTATTATTCCCTTGACCTCCACCAGAACCAATACACCGAAATCATCCAGAAAATTCACCTTCTCCATATCAACGGTCAGCGAATGGGGGGATCGCTCTTTTAAAAGCGGCGTCAGGCTTTTTATCAGAGAGCCTGCATTGGAGGCATCCATCCTGCCGGAGAGATGGAGTATGATACCCCCACCGGCATTTTCCGTTATCTCGTATCTGTGTATTTGAGACTCTTTAAGGGACTTCATAATATCAAGAGCGGTGACAGGCTATATTTTGAAAGATTATAAAAGGTCAGCAGTAGTTTCATAAGACCATATTACTTTGCGAGCCATTTTGCCATCATCTTCTCAACTTCTTCCTGTGTATAAGTCCGCCCTTCTTCTATATCTTTCAGTCCACGCTCAATTTTCTGGATGACATAAAGATGATATTGAATATCCTCCAAAGAACAGTCATTTGGTAAGCGGTTGAGAAGCTCACTTACCTCTTGTTTAGCTGTCTGCATATCTACCCCCTTTGTTTAATTATACTAAATTTGATCATAAATTTTGGTTATTTTTTGGTACAAAAAAGCCCGCAGGGCTTGGTATCAGTCTTTTGCACCATATTAGCCATCCGTTACCCTTTTTGCCCTTTTCCCACCAAAGGCATGTATTGTTCTTGTGCTTGCAAGGAATTCACCAGCATGTGGTATACCTTTTTGAATATAATATTCTTCACCAGATTTTACTGGTATTTTTTCTCCATTAATTATTAAAGTATATAGTCCTTGAACAACAATCATGTATTCATCATAATCGTGCACATGCTCTTTAGAAAAACCATCTTCGTGGCATGTCCAATAAGCCATTTGACTTCCATCTATGCCATCAAAGACATATCCTTCAATACCTTTGCTTTGCGACTGAGCGGCAATTTTATTTAAAGGATTTTTCATGAAATTTGGGAAATCATTCATAATCTACCCCTTTACCAAACACCATCTCTCCCCTTTCCACACCCGCATCCACAATAATTTTATCACCGTCCTTAAATTCTCCCTGAAGTATCTATAGTATTTTTAAACATTCACGAATTCCCTTTCATTCTGGATAATAATCTTCGGTGTAGAG
>JACQEW010000042.1 GCA_016200365.1 Nitrospinota bacterium | reverse complement strand
TACAGTCATATTAGCCACCTCCCTTTACCCTAATTTTTACATTGCTTTCTTTTAATAATGATAATTATATCAAAAGTTGTTGAACACTACTAAATATTTTAACAAGCAATTTTCTCCAAATTACCGTAAATTACCCTAAATTTCAATTGACAACCCTTTTCTTTAGTCCTATATTCTACATCATACAAAGCATTTTCTTACCATTTTGGCATAAAGATTCTTTTTGTATGAAAGGATAATATGAAAGACAAGCTTATTCATGTATCAGTTTTGAGCATTATATTTTGCCTTTTCTTTTCACAGTCTCTATTTGCACAATCAAAAGAAACTATTTACGCAAGCTATAAATATACTTTAGGAGATAGCGATACCAAAAGTGATGCAAAGAAGATAGCATTTATAGAAGCCAAGCGGTTATGTCTTGAAAAGTCGGGAAGCTATATAGAAAGTAACACAGAAGTTTTAAACTTCAGGTTGTCAAAGGATGAAATCAAAACTTATACAGGCGGCATCCTCAAAGTAGAAATAGTCTCCGAAGAATTCAAGGCTATTGGAGAAAACCTGACTTTATTTATGGAGGTCAAAGCTGAGGTGGATTTAAAAGAGGTACAAGAAAATTTGAAGCGAGTTAAAGAAGATAAGAAATTTGCTGAAAAAATAAAAGAGCAAGAAAGACAGCTTCAAGCCCTTGAAGACAAAATTAGAAGTCTCCAACAGCAGTTATCAAACAATGAAGTTGATTTTTCAACTCTACAGCTTCCACAAAATGATTTTGACAAGACAGCTAAAATCAGACAGGAAAGAAAAGAAGTTTTCGGCAAAATAGCTGAAGCAGAAAGAATCAAATCTGAGATAAAATCAAAGACAAATCTTGCCATTGAAAATATTGAAATAGGAATGACTCCTCAAGAAGTTATTCAACTTGTAGGCTCTCCTCGTTCAAAAGATTACAACAACAATCTCAATTATGGAAATGTTTGGATCATATTTAGCGGAGGAGTTGTAGGTTGTATAATTGATGCAAAATCGTATGTTGGGGTCTTGGGTTGCAATTCCTATAGGCTCGAAGGTGCGGTTGTCAAGTAATGGAGCGTCTTAAATGATGGTTTTGATTCCAAATCTACAATGGTATCTCAGTCAGAGCTTATTATCTGAGAGGCTTCCTTCAATTCTTGGATTTTTTTCTTGATTAATCCTTCTTCAAGAAGAGCCTTCTTAGCCTCACAAGGTATGTGCTTATATCGTTGATCAGCACAATATATGGTATTCTGGTTTGGGTTAATATCAATGATAGAAAGTCCGTTATCAATAGCATTGCCTAACATAGTCTTTATATGCTCATCACGACCACTATATCCAATAATAATACATACTTTCGCATGTTGAAGGGCAATATGAAATTCGTAAAACAAGGTAATAAACGGGTCATCTGGTTGTATTTTACTCCATGGACCCAATATTAATTCTGGATACCTCGGTATTTTAAAATGTTCAGAGGGTAGACAATTTCCATCATCTAACTCCATAAACTCAACTTTTGGCAAACGGTTATCTGTTACTCGAAACCAGCGGAGAGAACCATGTAATTTGTAAAGATTAATTCCTTTCTTTATTTCCTTAAAAAGAGCAGGTTTCCACTTTTTTGTTTCCGGGTCAAATCCTGTTGTTAAGTCTATCCCCGCAGAGTGACAAGCATCTTCAATGCAGCAATCATAATTAAGGCTGAATATCTTCAAACGACCTTCTTGCGGTATGAAATCGCCAAATCTCTTAAGGTAATCAGGATTTGTTGCGCATTCTCCCAAAATCCTTTTAATTCCATCTCCTATGACAAAGCTAAGTTCACCAGATAGTTTTAAGATTGGTATTTTTAAATCAAGAAGTTTATTGAAGGGGTCTTTTTGTGATTTATTTAATAAATCCAGCCACTCAAAAAAGCGCTCATAATTTTTTTCAACGGATGGGTCAACTTCTGCAATTTGTTCAAAAAAGGATTTAAAATCAGGTCTAAGTTTTCTATTCGCATCTGAAATTTCATGTAAAATATTTTTTAATTGCTCGGTTAGCTTATCAACCATTGGCATCCCAGCATCCACAGACGCTCCTGCACCAAGGAGGAAGATAATATCATTGCAATTTAAGTTTTTGTTTCTTTTCATATAATGTAAAACGGTCAAAACGAACCATGTATTTCCTCTCACCGCTATTTTACTTCTTACAAATTCAATAAACGCCCTAAACCCTTCAATTACTGTTAATGGGAACGGTGAAGATTCTACTTATAATCAATCTGCTGTGTGTCCTTAACAATATCTGTAAACTCAACATCAGCCATTCTTTTAAGGTCATCTATGGTAGGCATTAGAGTTTCTCTAACATTCTTTTTATTTTTTCGCGATCTTCTTCAAGGTTGTCAAAATTAAAATAATCATCATAAGCCTCTTTTTCACTAAAAAAACCCTCTTTTATCTTTGAGTCAAGCTCAAACACATCCTTAATTCCATATCTCTTTGCTATAAGAAAGATGTCTGCCTCTACTTTTGCAAGCCTCTTTTCAAGATAAGTTTTGATGCTTTCTCTCATAAGTTCTCCCGATTTCATATGAAACTCTTTTGCCACTATATCTATTACAGTCATATTAGCCACCTCCCTTTACCCTAATTTTTACATTGCTTTCTTTTAATAATGATAATTATATCAAAAGTTTTTGAACACTACTAAATATTTTTATCTAATACTAATGGAGTGTCCCTAAAGTTCCTTTACTGTCATTTCGCACTTGATGCGGAATCCAGTCTTTGATTTTACTGGATTCCCGCTTTCGCGGGAATGACAAAAGGGGCGGGAATGACAAACTATGGTAAAATTATTTATGGGACTATCCACTAAATGCATTATTTGGGTGATGACTGTATTAGAATGTTTATAGCAAAATTCAGGTTATTTTTCGCCTCCTTAAAATCGGGTTTTAGAATTAAAGCCATCCTGAATTGTGTTACCGCACCCTCAATATCACCCTTTTTGAGGAGAGAGACTCCAAGGTCGTTGTAGATGGGCTCATATACGGCAGGTTTGAGATGTATCGCTTCTTTATAATGGCTTATAGCTTTTTCGTTATATAAAAGCGCTTCATCATTCATTCCCTGAGAAGTAAGGATGTTGCTTTTTTTAAAATAGGTGAACCCCATATAATAATGCAGCCGGGCTTCACTATTGTTAAGCTCCAATGCCTTTTTAGAATGGTAAATCGCCTCATCTATCTTCCCTTTTAATAAAAGTTCATAACACAGATTGATATGGGCTAACCATGCCCCCGGATTTTTCTTCAGCGTATCTTCCCATAATGTTATTTTATCTTTGTATATAAAACCCTGTTTGAAGGTAAGTATCCAGAGAAAGCTTAAAAATACACCTGCCAATAAAATCTTAAAAACAGCACTTTTTTTTCGTATAGCATCTAATCGCTTGATTATCTGAAAAAAAAACGCTGTCAAAATGGCTATTATACCTATACTCGCAAGGTATTGAAAATGGTCGGCCACAAAGGAGAACTTGAAGGGATAGACATTAAAAAAACCGAGGGCAGGGAAAAGTGTTATTACGAAGTATGCAAAGCAAAAGAAAGGTTTTCTTCCAATTCTATTCTGAACAAGCCATAGCAAAACACATACACCGGCTGCACCAAGCGTATATATCCACTGCAACGGACTTGAAGCATCAATCTGCCATCTCGGGTAAATAAAGCTTAGATTCAAAGGTAAAAGAAGTTTTCCAATATAGAACCAGATGACTCTACCGGCAAGCACTACTCTATCAAAAAAATCTAAATCCCATGATTCGCTCTTGGTGCCCACAAGATTAGTCTCCCACCAGATAGTTACAATGCCCATAATAAGACCCAAGACAAAGTAAGGCACGAGGGGAAGGACTTCCTTTAAGCCAAGCCTTTTCCCCCTCATCCAGCAGGCAAGCACGATTACCAAAGGAAGGGTAGAGACAACCGTCTTACTTAAGATGGCTAACACAAATGATAGAAGAGATGCTGCATACCATTTTATTCCATATCTATCTTCAAATTTAAGATAGCACATAAAAGATAAAAGATAAAAGAGTCCTGAAAGGACATTTTTTCTTTCGGAAATCCATGCGACCGACTCCACATGCACGGGGTGGAGGGCAAAGATAAATCCTATAAGCCATGCTCTTCTGAAGCCGAGATAGCTGAAAACAAGATAGACAAAAATTGAGTTTGCGGTGTGGAGAAATACGTTTACTATGTGATAGCCCATGGGGTCGAAACCCCACAAAAGCCTCTCGATGGCAAAGGTTGTATAGACCATGGGATAGTATTGCTGGCTCTCTGTGGTGAGCCATATACGCCTTAAGGCATCTAATGTGCCTGTGCTTGTAACTATACCGCTTATGGCATGGGCGTCATCATCCCATATAAACCCACCCCTCATGGCAGGGATATAGGCGAGGAAGGTAAAAAGAAAAATGAGTGATACAAAGAGCAATCCGTCTTTTCTTTCGGTAAGGCAAGCTTGTATAGGTGAATGGCTTTTATTATTTATGTCTGAAATTTTATCCATGAATGAATTAATCAATGGATTTTTAACAGGATCAATTCCTGATGCTCATGCCTCTCGGCAATACTCTGCGACTCCTGCACAGCCTCCTGCGCCTTCAATGTAAAACGGTCAAAACGGATCATAAACTACACTCACTTTATATCCAGTAGTTCTATTAAGGCATTCTCCATTGAATTCATATCGTTGAGAGAAAACTTCCCTAATTTTTTTAATACCAGTTTCTGTTCAATTGTTGATATAGCTGATTTTATAGCAGATGGCTTGAGCAAACCGGCAATATGCCAATCACCTATAAGACATTCTCCTATCCCAAGGATTTTCTCGGTCTGGCTTGTAATTGCCATAATAATAATATCTGATGAGACATTATTATAGGTATTGGAGCTTATAATTACCGCTGGTCGCTTTTTAGTCGTTGTTTGATCAGAAAAGGGGAATGGGACAAGAATAACATCACCCCGTTCATAGGTTGTCATATACAGCATCCTCTTCATTATCCCATATCTTTTTAAACGATTTCATAGACAATTCCTGAGAGTTTTTTACAAGGAGGTCTCTTTCCTTTTTAGTCTCTAAAAATTTAATAAAATCAAAAACCTCGACAAGGATATCTTCTGGCAGTCTATCAATTTCATTTTTTACCACCTCTTTAACTGACATATAACCACCTCCCCTTAAAACGCAATCTACTCCTCTACCCTGAATGGATATTAGAAACAGAGCGCACCATAACATTATGAGCGTAAGTCAGCCAATGATTTAATCACCTTTGTTTTACCTTCCTTTAACTCCTTCTCTCCCCGGCGTATTTTAAAAAGGGCATCCTTTACCTCAGCAAGATGCTTTTGCAACTGTTCATCTGATGCTCATGCCTCTCGGCAATACTCTGCGACTCCTGCACAGCCTCCTGCGCCTTCAATGTAAACAAGAATAATATATTTTGGCTCTTTTTTCAGGCTTACCCTAAACTTTGCTTTTTTGGTCTTATCCCAATAATCCGAAGCATCATGGGTATCCCAGAAATCCGATGCCTCTATAATGGTTTTGAACTCATCGGGTATGGGCTCTATTTCCTTTTTACTTTTTTGCATACCTCCTCCTTTCCTTTAATTATATCAATAAAGGTTTTTAGACACTACTAAATATTTTAACGAGAGATGTTATCAATCTGTTTGATTTTCCACCCTATTTAATAGAATTTTATTAATGAAACGGCGATTGATTAAGATTCCCTTTTTGGATTTACAGTCGGACGGAAAGAGGGGAGGGGAGTTGTTTTAGTGCTTTTGTAGTTTACTCGATTGGGTGGTTTTGGAGGGATTGAAATATTCGATACACTTTTCTCTTTTATAGCAGGATTTTTATTCAAATATTTTTCCCTGCTGATTAATTCTCTCTCTTTCTGGATTTTAATGAGATTTTCTACTTCCTTCTCTGTAAGGAAGCCTCTCTTTACCGCTATTTTACCGAATCTTTCCCCTGTCCTCGAATGCTCCTTCAATATCTTTACTAACTGATTTACGGTAATCATACCCTTTTCTACTGCAATCTCTCCGATAGGGGTGCGCGTGTCCTTCAGATGCTCAAATGACAGGAGACTATCTTCTTTATTCTCTCCATATTTGCTCAATAAAAATACAGAGGTAATGCCTGAGATGAGAACAATAATTAAAAGAATGAAGTTTTGGTTGACGATACTGTAGGCTATCAGTATGGCTATCAGTATGGCTGATGCAACAATAAGGGCAAAGATTATTATATCGGACAGATTCTTACTCATCACTTCTCAAAACATGCCTCCACGAAAAATGGGTTGTCTTCTATTTTGAAGGGAATAACTATAATTGAACCTTTAGTCGTATGCTCTATGTAATGATTGGGACCGACAATTATAGTAGGTATGGATGCCTCGAAGTTATAACCCATTGAAGACAATATCCTCCTCCCATCCCCTGCAATCATATTTGTAAGCTCACCTGCAGCATCTCTCACCTCTGTATCTATGTAACATTTTTCCTCACCCAGCATGCCTTTTATAATCCGCAGTATACATTTTTTTGAAAAGGAGACTGCAATAGAGCCTCTCTCATGTCCTGTTAATCCAATAATCCCAGTAACATCCCCTTTTGTCAGGTCTTCCCTCTTTTTTAGATATGGTTTTCTACTTTGCTGTGGCTTTATAAATGCCATCGTCTCCAGCACATTAATGGTGGCATTGAGAAAAGGGTTTATATAATCAACATTCATCTTTGTGATAGATAAAGACCTGAAATTGTGCCAATCAGTGTGGCAAAAAAAG
>JACQEW010000079.1 GCA_016200365.1 Nitrospinota bacterium | reverse complement strand
GACGGCCGCGCTGCCTATGCGAAGGAGATGGAGCTTCCATACTCGATAGAAACGGGGATATTCGAGTCCCATGATGAGGCATTTAAAGAGGTTTCAAAATTAGCAGAGAAAGGGTATTCTTCTTATCCTCTTATGGTATGCAGCGCCGACAAATGCTCCTATCAGATACTTATTGGGGCATATACCAGCCCTGAGCATGCAAGAATAATGTCTGAAGAATTGAGCAAGAACGGGATTCAGAATAAAATAGTCCAGCCCTAATCCGCTTTACTCCATCATTTTTAACATATCCTCAACTATCATCCTTTCCTCGTAATGTAATCTCTCAAGGACTTCTCTATCTTTTGTTTCGAGATATTTTATAAGTGTTAAATAAGGGGATAAAAATTCAAGAAGCTCCGGCTGGTTTGCTGTCTCTATTTCTTTGAGAACAATTTTTATTATGTTTAATCTTTTTTCTTCAACTAAATTTTTTAGTATATCGGCAATTACTTCAAAAAAGAATTGCCTTTCTGTAATACGAGGTAAACATGATAGTGCAAGCCTTATATAATCTAATAATAACCCGTCATTTTTGTAGTTAATTATAGAAAGCATTAAGTATATTAAACAAAGGTTATTCCAACTTTCTTCATAATCTGGTTTTATCTCAATAGCTTTTTTGTATGAATCAATAGCCTTTTCATCATTATTCAACATACTATATGCCCAACCTAATAAAAACAACCACTCTGCAATTTGGGGATTAATTTTGATACTTTTTTCTAATGAATCGGCAAATTTTTTAAAATCACCTTCTGCAAGGGCTGGAAAAATATCATAGTAGGGAAAATCTTTCATATCAGGCAAAGATTCCTTTATATACCATATCTTGTCAGCGCAGGTTTTTATCTTATCTTTATCTCCAATGGTTGCTATATTTATAAATTCCTCGATAGCTTTCTTTAAATACTCGTTTAACTCCTTTTTTGTAAACCATATCTCAAGGAATCTTACAATGAATCCAAGCCTCCTCCTGCCTGCCTCTACCCTCATCTGCCTCCAGAGGCTGAAAAGCCTTTCGTTTAAATCATAAAATACCTTTTTTGCAAGTTTTTTTGCCGGCTTTCTGACATACCCTATATTTTCCAGCCGTTTCAGTTGAGAATTTACTACATTAACAGGCAGCAAACAGCGTTCGGCTATTTCCGTAGGGGTCAATAAATTTTCGGCTCTTGCTATTACATCAATTATCTCCCTCTGCTGTTCTGAAAGGTCTTTTATCCTTTCCCTGAAATAAGGGGAGAGCTCATCTAAGAGTTTAAGAAAAGTAGCCTCTACCGAGGATATATCGCCTTCTATAACAATGTGATAAAGGCTTAAAATGAGCCTCGGATTACCTCCTGCCAATTTATGGATTGCCCTGAGCTTAGGCTCGGATTCTTTAAATTTTTCGATAAGGTCATTCCTTCCATCGAGTTCTGCATACCGTTTGAGGAGGGCTGCGGTTTCTTCAAAGCCTAAATCCTTTAGCCAGATGATTTCATAAAAGTTATAGAGGGGTCTATCATGATTAATGATTGAATCAAAAAGTGTTGGGGCAGAGCCTATAAGCAGAATACTATTATAGGTCATCAATGCCTCTCTCAAAGAGGACTGGTCTTCATCGGTAAACCGCTCGATAATATCGCCTATATTATCAACGAGGAGGAGTAATGTTTTCCCTGTCTTTTCCCGAAAGGTTTTAAGATAAGAAAAGGCAAGCTCTTTATGTCTTTCGTTCAATGCAGCAGGTTTTACCAATTCTTCTGGTATCGGCGGGGCTTCTCCTGATTTGGATTCATATAGATATTGCAGAGCCAGCATAATAAATTTTGTTATATTTCCCGGATACTCCTCTTCGGAAAAGATTACAGGGATAAATTTCTCTTTATAAATATTCAGCCCCTTTGTTTCTATATCCCCTTTCACAGCATGATAGAGGATTCTTAATATATGGGTCTTGCCAATCCCCTTTGGTCCGATAAATATCGCATGGGAGATGCTCTGCCCGGAAGAGGCGTTCTTCAATATCCGCATTATATTACCAAGCTCTACATCCCTTCCTATAAGGGTCTCATCGAGGGTCTTAGGGTCAAGCAGCGCCGGTGTGTATTTATAAAATTTCATGATTATTCCTCCACCAAATCGTAATACCTGAGCCACCAGTCTCTAAGGATATTGGTCGTGAAGCTGTAGCATTGGTTTTCTCTATTATAAGAGACATAAAAATCATTCTCGATGTCAGTCAAAAGATAACTGAAACTCTCGTCTGTCAAATTACCTTTACTTTCCAGCCGAAACAGTTTAAACAGGTCGGTCTTCTTAACCTTCCCCTGCCTTGCCACCTCAAGTATCAGCCTTTTTGCAGCATGCTCGGTGTCTTTATCGTAATAATCTTTCAATCTCGTAAAATAATGCTCGAAATATGTTCTGCTTGCAGGACCAAGAACCCCTTCATTATAAGCCTTTTGGATAATTTCATTATTTAGTGTCTTTTTTCCTCGCCTCCTCATCTCATTAAGGCTCTCATAAATCAATATCTGAACAAAATAAGGAACCGGCGCACCTATGGTTTTTAATAGCGAGTCTATAACAGTCTTCTGTATCCTATTCATTTGACCCTCATTTTTTAAGAGAGCCTTTATATATTTTCTCCCCTCTATCTCAGAAAAGGGGCATATCCTTAATATTTGAAAATCGTTTATAATCTGGACTCCTACACCAATCTTAGCAAGT
>JACQEW010000041.1 GCA_016200365.1 Nitrospinota bacterium | reverse complement strand
TATGGAATTAGGCACACAGAAATGACATTTGAAGGCGCATCCCCTCGATGTCATCATTATCGTATGAGGTCTCTTTCTGAATTTCGGATTAAAATAATTCTTTATATACGGCTGGAGAACCTTGTGATTGCGGAAGGGGAATGGCAGCTCGTCTAAATTAACTGCCTCTTTAGAGGGTGGTTCGTGGACGACCTTTCCATCTTTGAGATAAGAAAGCCCGTAGTGCGAGGCTTTAGCCTCGCTTTTCAAAAAGGTTATAAGATTTTTCTCTATCTCCCCTCTGAATACAAGGACATTAACCCCCCTGCCCCCCTTTTCTAAAGGGGGGAGAGGGGGGGTAAGATATTCCTCCGGCACCCTTGTAGGCTCTGGTCCATGAAAGATTACCCTTGAATCAGGCTTGATTTCCTGTATCTTTTTCAAATAATATAAATCTGTTTTTTTTGAAAGGATTACGGAATGGATTACATAATAATCAGCAGATTCTGTTTTAATCCTGTTCAAAAAAATATTCTCATCAAGCCTTTCAAGTGATGCGTCTATATAATTTACATCAAACCCCTCCTCATAAAGACAGGTGAAGGGGTAGAGATTCGCCAAATCAGGGAAGTGATATAACTCAAAACTGCACCCCGCAAATCTCTCAGGTGTCTTTTCTCCCAGCGGAGGCGGCTCAAGAAAGATAATTTTCATTTTTAATGACAAGGAAATTCCATGTTTTGACAGGATTAACAGGATTAAAAAATAAGTTAAAAAACAATTCTTCGACAAGCTCAGCCCCTGAATGCAGCTATCAGGGGCTGTCTATCCTGTCTAAATAAGCCTTTGTTAATGATGATGTTTCCTCTTTAATGCGTCGCAGCCTTTGCAGACTTTTAGCTGATTAGCCCTGAATTTTTTGAATATTTTGCCCTGCCATATTTCTTCAATATCATCTTTAAGCAGATTTCCCATCTTCATTTTTCTTAAATTACAGCACGGCGTAACATCACCCTTTACATTCACATAAACATGGTCTACGGTTCTAAAACATAGTCTATCAAAATGTCCTGCCATTTGTAAAAGCATGCCCTGCTGATTTATAAAAAATACCGGCAGTCCGGAGGCTTTTCCTGTTTTTTTGAGTTTCCCGAATATTCTCCCCTCATCTTCAATTGAAGGTCTCCGCAGGCTGACGGTTTTTCTTACATCCAATCTCACTAAATTCATCCTGTCAATACCGATTTTTCCGCCAATATCTATCAGTTTTTTTAATCCTTCAAGATTATTGCTGTGTATGGTTGATTGAAAAACAATAGAAGGAGTAAATCCCCCCTGCCCCCCTTTTTTAAAGGGGGGGGTGGGGGGATTAGAATTTCTTTCGCCGGCAAGGGCAGTTACATTTTCTATAATTCTTTTTGACTCCGAGTGCCCTTCCCCTGTTGCTCCGTCTCCATTTAATCCATCAATTGATATGGAGACCTGTTCTACTTTTGAATTTAAAATCCTTTTCCTGATGTCTTTATTCAACAATGACCCGTTTGTGGTAAAACGGATTCTTGCATCGGGATTTATAAAGGAAATAAAATCTACCATTTCAAAAAAATCAGGGTGGAGGAGCGGCTCTCCCCATCCCGTAAGAATAAAATCCTTTACCCCCTTTTGCCCCCCCTTTTGTAAGGGGGGGAGCGGGGGGGCAGACAGTTTTTTTACCACCTCTTTAAACAATCCAAAATCCATGTTGATTGACGGGACATCCATAATCTCCCTCGGACACATAGGGCATGTAAAATTGCACTTATTCGTTATCTCTATCTGCGCCTCAACAGGAATTGGGGAGGGCGTATTAAAGAGGCATCTTAAAAATTTTATTGTCCTATCCTTAATCATCTTTAATCTAAATCCAGCCCTTTTCAGGCGGGTTTTGAAAGAGAGGGTTTCTGCTGAATCCTTTGTATCCTTGACATTTCGTTCTTTCAGAGTGCAATGGGGCATCACAGTTCCGGCACAAACGGAGTGCGATTGCATTTAGGATTTATCCGTTTGTGCTGTTTTAGGAGGCATGTGCAATCTTTTTCGATTTTCTTAAATGTCCGAATTTTTTAGCCAAAAGCTCCAGTTGCTCCTTTTTTGAAAGCGCTGACAACTTCTGTTCGGCTTCTTTTTGTAATCTGCGTTTCATTTCAACAGCATCAAACTTTTTAACCTTCATAACGCCTCCATCGGACTTCTAATTCAGGCGCTCCTTCAAGTTCAAATAATGCCAAATCAGATATTACAAGTCTTTTCTTCCCTGATATAAATTTTTCAAACAACTTGTTGGTAAGTCAAATTTCACCTAATTTGCTCATAAATGCACTGCATATATGCCGCCAATTTGTGAGGATAGATGCAATGCACATATATCATATCAGGCTAAAAATCCAGAAATCCCTTTCCCCTTGACAAATTTTGTCATCCATCCCACCCTTAAGTCTAAGAGAAATAATCCTCTACGCTACTTTTATATTTTCAACCTCTATCTCCGGGTTTTCTTTTTTAAAGCCAAGATGTTCAGAGGCATCCAGAATCTCAATACCTACTATCTCCTCATTTGGACCTAAATCTACTGCGATGTCTTCTGACAACCGTATTGTTGTTACCTCTGTTGGACCTTTTTTAAAGGATATATAGGCTGCATCAACCTGAGGGTCATATTTTATCTTCATCTTACACCTCCAATAAAAAATACATACACAGTTACAACAACAAATCTATCAGAATCTTCAACTACAATAGGCATTACCTGTTTTGCCTGATAGAATTTGCCTTTCCACATGCCATTATAACTAAAATTCTTGCGAAAGGCTAATCTCCCTTTCTTTGCTGGAAGGCATTCTCCTGTCCTTATCGCAATTTTAACTTCTTCTTTTGAAATTACCTGCATTTCTTGGGTTTTCAAGCATTCGCAGGAGATAATTGCCTATTATCCTCGGTCGCAAGTAAAACTCCTTGAGCATTTTTTTGTTGTAATAGTTTAATTTATCTTCAGATAGTCCATTTGGGATGAATACTGACTGGAGCATATTCATCTTTGACCAGTCTTTATTAAATTTTCCATACTTATCGGCTATGTTGTAAATCTCCGAACCCGGAAAAGGGGTCATAAGATTGGCGCTTATGTCATCGAGCATTATCCGTTTTGAAAAAATTATTGTATTTATTATGCTTTCTTCTGTTTCAAGCGGGAACCCCAGAATGAAAAATCCCTTTGTATGAATCCCTGCCTCCTTTGTCCATCTGACCGCTTCCTCCACCTGCTCGAGTGTTATCGCCTTCTTTGCAAAATCCAATATCTTCTGGTCTCCGCTCTCTATGCCGTATCCTATCTGCCAGCATCCGGCTTTCTTCATGAGTTTCAGTATATCCGGTTTTACAGCGTGAACCCTTCCGAGACATGACCAGCTGATTTTTAAATTTTCCTTGAGCAGCCCCTCGCATATCTCCACGAGTCTTTTTTTGAATATTACAAACACATCGTCCTCAAAGAGTATCTCCCTTATACCGTATTTGTTATAGAGTATCTTTATCATCTCCAGTATATATTCTGCACTGAATGCCCTGTATTTACGGCTGAAGACGGAGGTATCGCAGAATATGCACCTGTGAGGGCATCCCCTCGATGTAAGCAGGTGTGCAGCAGGATATTTGCGGCATCTGATTGCAACAGGATGATAGGCTTTTGGGAAATCAGGCAGCAAGTCCCATGCAGGGAATGGGATGCTGTCTAAATCTTTTATCAAATCCTGTTTCTCATTAATCTGAATATATACTTCTTCTGACTCCCGACTCCCGACTCCCGACTCCTGACCTTTTCTATATGCTATCCCTTTAACATCGTCAAAACTTCCTCTATTGTCGAAGGCATTTAACAATTCTAAGATTGTCTCCTCACCCTCTCCAACGGCGGCAAAATCGAAATCAGGGAACATTTCAAGGGTCTCTTTTGTAAGAGCAGTGATATGAGAGCCTCCGATAATTACCTTTATATTTTTATTCCCTTCTTTTATCTTCCCTGCCAATTTTGCAGCATGAAATATCGAGACAGTCGTTGCAGTGATGCCCACATAATCAGGGGAAAAGGACAATATCTGTCTTACGGTTTCATCATAACTCAGATTTAATGAGGATGCCTCTACCACGGCGGTCTTATAGCCGCTCTTTCTGACTACAGAGGCTAAGGAGAGGAGTCCCATCGAAGGAAGGGTATTCCCTGCACCGGCAAGCGTTCCGTATCTCTCTTCTAAGGTAAGAGGAGGGGCTGCAAAGACAATTGTGGACATGCTTGAGTTATGTTTTTAGCCCCTCACCCCGTCCTCTCCCCAGAGGGGAGAGGATTTAGGTGAGGTGAAATCTCTGAATCCTGTGGTTGAAAAAATCGCAGCCGTAGAGGAATTCATCGGTAATTGCAAGGGATGATACACCGTCAAATTCTCCTGCACCCCTTCCATGATTTCCGAAAGAGGATACAAAATTAAAATCCTTTGAGAATATCTGAATCCGGCTGTTCCAGAAATCGGCAATGTATATATTTCCCTTTTTGTCATTTGTAATCGAGCCTATCCACAGGAACTTTCCGTCTTCAGTCCCTTCTCCGCCAAATGATTTGACAATATTTCCATTACTGTCCAATATAATCGCCCTATCCCCCGCAAGCTCCCCGACCAAAACAAATCCCCCCTCCCCCCCCTTTGAGACCTCCCCATCCCCTCCTTCAAAAGGAGGGGAAAAAGGGGAGGTCAAAGGGGGGGGAGGGGGGATTATACAGACTGCATAGGGTTCTTTAAATGTATCCTTTCCCAGCGATGAAATATGTTTGCCGTCATGACTGAATTTCTGTATCCTTTTATTTCCCAAATCCGCAACATATATAAAGCCGTCCTTATCCACAACAATTCCGCTTGGTCTGTTAAATTCCCCGACCCCGCTCCCCTGTCTTCCAAAGGAGGAGATGAATTCTCCATCAGGGGAAAATCTCTGTATCCTGTTATTCAGCCACTCCGACACCAGAAGGTTTCCATCCCTATCCAACTCCACCCATACAGGTATTTTGAATCTCCCTTCCATTGACCCGAATCCGCCGAAGCTCAGAATGAATTTTCCGTCTCTATCGAATTTTTGTATGCGGTGATTATTCTGATCATTTACATATAAATTGCCGCTTTTATCCACTGCTATAGAGGCGGGCAAATTAAACTCTCCTTTCCCCTTTCCATAGTTACCAAAAGACATATCGAATTTAAGCTTTGGGCTTTGAGCTTTGAGCTTTGAGCTTTGTCTATATAAAGTTAAACTCCCCCTTATCCTTTTTGAATATAGATGTGCAAAGCCTGTCCTATGGGATATTCTGAAAATAGCATTTTTCAGCTCGATTTGTTTGTCCTTATCGCTGTTCAAAGAAAAAATTAGCCTGTCTAATTCAGCCTTATATCTCCCTTCCTCTTCATGCCCCTGTTTTTTAATTTTTGAAGTCAAAGCTATCTGCGCCTCATTAAACTTCATAATCTCCGATAGATTCGCTTCGCTCACTACAGGTATTTTTTTGTCCGTCTCTTTGTCGGATAGATTCGACAGGCTCACTATGCCGATGAGCATTGAAGATAGTATTTGATATGCTGTGAGAAGCTCGCCTATCTGCCGATGATTAATTCTGTCATGGAAGCCGATGAGCAGACTGTTATTGAGAACAGGCAGCCTCATCTTTTCTTCTCTCACGGGAAGGCGGGCAAGGGAGTTTTCAATTTTTATTGTATCCTCACCTATTTTTTCCCTTTCCTGCAGAAGTTTTTCCAGTTTGACTTTTAGAGACTCCATAGCCTCGAAACAATTGGCAGTTGGCAGTTGGCAGTTGGCAATTGGCGGTTGGCGGTTGGCAATTGCCTGTTGCCTATTGCCAACTGCCAATTGCCAATTGGCTATTGCCCTCCCTTCCATAAAGATTGCACCGGTTAAATCAGCTAAGGTTAGGGTAATAGGAAGATTCAGGATAGGGAGCGGTTTATTTCCTTCATCTTCCGCGAGAGGAACATCTTCACCAGCCATTCCCATAAGCTCCTTAATATTTTCTTCTATCTGCAGGATATAGTCCCAAATGCCGCTGGAATATAAAATTATCTTTGCAAATGTATACCTCTCCTCAAAAATTGAAAATTGAAAATTGAAAATTGAAAATTTTTTAATGTAGGTCATTAATAAATTCAGAGAGTAGAAGATATGGGGGAGTATGTCCTGCATTATATCCGATTTGCGTATAGCGATTTTAAAACCTTTCCAGTTTTCCTCTTTGCTTTTTGATTCATCCCTGAAAAATCCTTCCGCCTCATTTTCGTAGTTTCTCCTTTCTTCTAAAAGACTCAAAAGGAAGCGGGATTCGCTTATCAGCAGAGAAATATAATCTTTTATAATATTCTCGTTATCTTGCGATAAGAGGTCGCAGCTTTTTGTTACAAGCCTCTTATGGATAAGCAGCTTATGCCTCATATCCCTGAT
The DNA here is from genome assembly GCA_016200365.1 of Nitrospinota bacterium. Classification (GTDB taxonomy): domain Bacteria; phylum Nitrospinota; class Nitrospinia; order UBA9942; family UBA9942; genus JACQEW01. Next base: position 5,820 of record JACQEW010000041.1, on the reverse strand, counting down.
AATACTTCTATCCTTTTTTTCATAGGAATAGAGGGTTTCATCAAAAACGACATCATCATTAAGAGGGTTCAATATATCGTTCTCCTTCTTTATCTGACGTGCGATATAATCCTCTGAAAAGCCTATCCTCTCATCCTTTATTTTTATTATTTCCTCCTCAACCTCCCTTATCTCTTTGACGATTGAAGATATATCAACCGTCTTCTGTCCTCTGTCCTCTGTCTTCTGTCTTCTGTCGTTTATTTCATATTCATATATCAGTATACGGGGGTCAAATCCCATACCCGCATAGAGTCTTCCCTGATTATCTATCGAGAGGGCGGTAGGGGAGGCGATTTTATCGGAATTGTCTTTTCCTGTATCTATAGAAAAGCTCAAATCGCCATCCGGAGTGAATGCCTGTATCCTGTTATTGTTAAGGTCAGATACAAATATCGTGTCTTTATCATCTATAGCAATATCGTGGGGATATTGAAACTCCTCTGCGCTGCTGCCCTTTTGACCCAAGGTGAGGAGAACTTTTCCATCGGATTTGAGCTTGACAATCCTGTGGTTGCCGCTGTCCGCGACATAAATATTTCCTTCACTGTCTAAAGCGAGACCTGTCGGAAACTCAAAGGCAGGAAAAGAAAAAAGTGTCGGCGGAGTATCAAATAGCTCTGCCAACTCCTCCTCGATAACCGTTCCCCTCTGGCCTATTATTCCGCGGAGGGCGGCATTTTTATCAAAAACCTGTATCCTGTGATTACATCTGTCCAGAACAAATATCCTCTCCTCCCGACTCCCGACTTTATATATTGCTATATCATAAGGCTCGTTGAAGCTGCCCTGTGCATCGCCGTAGCTTCCGAAGGAGGACAAAAACTTCCACGACCCACTTTCGTGGGTGCCCCGCGAAAACTTCTGAACCCTGTGATTCCAGCAATCCGCAACATAAAAAGACCCTTCAGAATCAACGGCAATACCTTTGGGATAATAAAACTCCCCTTCGCCATTTCCTTTTTTTCCAATGGAGTTTATCAGGCTGCCTGCTGCATCGTATATCTGAATCCTGTGATTAAATTCGTCGCTGATGATAATATTCCCGCTGTTATCCATGGCTATCCCCGACGGCGGGCTTAATTCCTTATCTTTATATCTAAATTCCCCGATATATCTGATGTCTTCTTTCATGCTTTAATTCTATGGTAAAAATACCATGATTGCAAGATGTTTCTTGTATTCAAGCTATTGACAATATGCTAAAAACCCTTTAAATTATAATATAATTATACGAAATCGAAAATGTCTAAAATATTAAAGGCTGTCAAAAAATTTTTTCGCAGGTTCAATGTCGTAAATATAACTCTGCTGATTCTCTGCTCGCTTTTAACATTTGCCATAGTTAAGATATGGACACCTTCTAACCTTCCCGAGAAAAAGAGAGATACTATTAAGGTATCTCAAGCAGAGTTAAATCTTCCTGTAGAAGTTGCATCGGCAAACTCCATACCCGCAGCATCTTATGAATCTATACCTTTAAAAAATCTCTTTCGTCCTAACAGGAAAGAGTGGGAACCTCTGCCGCCGCCGCCGCCGCCACCACCGCCGCCGCCGCCACCACCGCCGCCACAGCCGCCGCCGGAATTAAAGCTTCATGGTGTTATAATAATAGGTGGAGATAAAAATATTGCCCTGATGAGCGGCTCTTATCTCGATGGGGCGAACAAGGTAGATTTAAAGGCTCAAAGATTTAAGATGAGTCAGCTTGTCGGCAATTACCGTATAACCGAAATAACGGAAGATAAAACCATCCTTAAAAAGGAGGGGGGCGATGATGTCCTGACAATTCCGCTTGTAAGGTCAGGCGTAAGAACCGACCTGCTTTCTGCTATAAAGAAAGCTCCTGTTGTCCCTGCTCCTCCTGCTTCTGCCCAAGGCGCTTCTGCCGATGATAAAAAAAAAGATGACACTGTTATAAACCTGACTGTGTCGTCGGGAACACGCACTGCACTTTTGCAGTCCTCTGATGACGGGATTATAAGGTTAAGCAGGCTTGAGCCGAAATTCTCTATTTCCTATATTCAGCCTCCTCCCGGTCAAGGGGGAGCGCAGCATATATCAGGGGCAGCCACAGCGCCTGTTCCGACCCTTGCCGGCGGAGTTGATTCCACCCGTCCCCCGCAGCATATATCAGGTGTTGTAACGCAGCCTCCTGCAGTGGTAACAAGCCAGGGAATTGGAGTTCCACCGCCTCAGCACATATCCGGGGCAGCTACGGGGAGATGAGAAAAAACAGTCTAAGAGTCTAAGAGAAAAAATAAATAATTAATTGATACTGAAAAATGACTTTTTTGAACGACTTTTTATTTTTTCTTTTGTTCCATAATGTAATAAGTTCAATAAAATAGAGCAAAAGAAAAAATAACGGAAGTGAAAAAAAGGTCATTTTTCAGTGTGAACTAATTAGCCACAGATGAACACGGATAAATATTTCTTAATCTTCTTTCTTTCCGTGTTTATCCGTGGTTTCATTAAGGGTTTTTTCCGGTTTATTCGGGTTAGGATAGGAGGGTTTATGAAGAGGATATTTGTTTTGCTGTTTTTCAGTCTATTGCTCGTTCCCATGCTCTGCGTTGGAACTTCCCATGCTGCACAGTCCAACATTACGGAAGCGGAAGGGACTGCGTGTATGGGTGAGGATAAAACAAAGAAGCAGACTGCGGAGGCTGCATTTGCCGATGCAAAGAGGAGGGCGGTAGAATATACCCTGACTTATGTAAAGAGCGAGACGCAGGTAAAGAATTTCCAGTTGGAAAAGGATTTAATCGAGGCTTATGGAAATGCGTCTGTCAGGATAATCGAGGAGATGGAGAAGAAATGGTATAGGGATGAATCGATGGGTGATTGTTTTAAAATAAAGATTAAGGCAGAGGTGATACCTGATGAAAAGGGGATGGATAGGATTGCAAATGACCGCCAGACAGCGGATGACCCCTCTGCCCCTTTAAATGTCAGGGTCTGGACAGATAAGAAGGAATATAACAATGGCGAAAATATAAAGGTCTATCTAAAGGGGAATAAGCCCTTTTACGCAAGAGTTATATATAAAGATGCAGGCGGAAGCATGGTTCAGATTCTGCCTAATCTTCACAGAATTAATAATTACTTTAATGGAGCCGTTATTTATGAGATACCCGGAGGAGAGGATAAATTTGAGCTTGAGGTATCCCCTCCTTTCGGAAATGAGAGTATAATAGTGTTTGGCAGCTCGTCACAGCTCGGTGATGTGGATTTAACGCCTGCAGGCGAGCTTTATGAGATAAATACAAAATCCGAGGATATTGGAATTAAGAGCCGTGGTGTAAAGATTAAGGGGGTTGAAAAGGATTCAGGGCAAAAATCCGAATTTGAAAAAAAACCTGCAGAATTTTCAGAGACAAATGCAGTCGTAAAGACAATAAAATAAGTACACTGCAAAAACCTTTTTTTGCAGTGCTATTAAATTATTTTTATGGAAACATTAGAACGGACGCTTATTAGAGAAAAAAAGATAACAGAGGAGCAGTTGCAAAAGGTAGCAGCCCAGGGGAATAGCAAGAGTATAGGGAAAAGACTTGTCGAGATGGGCTATATTGCAGAGGAGGATATGCTGAACATCATGGGCAGGCTCCTCAACCTTTCCTATTTAAAGCTTTCTGAATTGGAAAAGTCCTCAACTTTCTCCATCGCCAATATTCCAAGGTTAGACGACCGCATATCCGTAAAGTTTATGAAGGAATACAAAATCTTTCCCCTGAAGATAGATAATAATACCCTGACGCTGGTAATGGCTGACCCGTTGGATGTTTCTACAATGGATGAGGTGAGGTTAACAACAGGATACGATATTCAGGTATGCCTCAGTGGAGAGAACGAGATACTGGATGCAATCGAGAAACAATACGGCACAGGCGCTACGACTATGGAGAGGATTATCGGAGATATGTCCGAGGAGGAGATTGATTTAATGGGCGGGGAGGCGGAAGAGGAGACAGAGCATCTAAAAGACCTCGCATCCGAGGCGCCTGTTATTAAATTGGTCAATCTGATAATAACCAGGGCAGTGGAGATTAGCGCCAGCGATATACACATAGAGCCTTTTGAGGGGGATTTAAAGATACGATACAGGATTGACGGCGTCCTGCACGATGTGGAATCCCCGCCAAAAAAATTGCAGTCCGCAGTCATATCGAGAATAAAAATAATGTCAAAGCTGAACATAGCGGAGAGAAGGCTTCCGCAGGACGGGAGGATAAGATTTAAGGCAATGGGGAAAAATATAGATATGAGGGTCTCCAGCCTTCCCACTATTTACGGCGAGAGCATAGTAATGAGGATTCTCGACAGGGGTGGAGTAGTCCTCGAGCTTGAAAAACTCGGTTTCCCTTCGAAAGAACTAAGTCAATTCGAGAATCTAATTTCAAAGCCCTACGGTATGCTCTTAGTTACAGGACCTACCGGCAGCGGAAAGACCACAACGCTTTACACAGGACTGCACAAGATAAACTCGCCTGATATAAAAGTAATTACCATCGAAGACCCTGTGGAATACCAGATGCACGGGATAAACCAGATTCATGTAAAACCCCAGATAGGGCTTACCTTTGCCAGCGGGCTCCGCTCCATAGTAAGACAGGACCCTGATGTAATAATGGTAGGAGAGATAAGAGACCCAGAAACCGCAGATATTGCCATACAGTCGGCGCTTACAGGTCACATGGTCTTCAGCACAGTCCATACCAACGATGCAGCAGGCGCTATAACAAGACTTCAGGATATGGGTGTAGAGAGCTTTCTCATGTCCTCGGCGCTGCTTGGTGTTCTTGCACAAAGATTGGTCAGGGTAATCTGTAAAAAATGTAAGACCCCTTCAAAGATGGAAAGTAAAATGATAGATGAGATGGGTATAAAAGAGGGATTGGGCAGTTTTACAATATATGAAGGCAAAGGCTGTGATGAGTGCAGTAACACAGGATACAGAGGGAGGGTCGTGATGACCAGCGCCAATATTATAAAAGAAAAGGCAAGGGAGCAGGGTATGAAGACATTGAGAGAAGACGGATGGGATAAGGTAAAGCAGGGGGTTACAAGCATCTCCGAGGTCTTGAGGGTTACATTAGAGGAGGAATTGTAATCTAAATTATGTCAAAAAAGTCCTTACGAGACAGAAAAATCAAAAGACTAAGAGAATATCTTCAAAAGCAAGGGGATGTCTCCCTTGCCTTTTTATTTGGCTCTCAGGCAAGAGGGATGGTAACAGAGGAATCCGATTTTGATATTGCCCTTTATATGAAAGAAGGCTCAAAGGAAGATTTAAAAAAAACTATCTGGCTTGAGATTGTTAAGATTTTAGAAAAGGAGGCTGATTTAGTATTTTTAAACGATGCCCCGGCAACCTTAATTTCCAGCCTTTTTAAAACAGGGGTTCCTCTCGTTATCAAAAACAGAAAACTCTACTGGAGGCTTTATCTGAAAAACAGTCTGGAGGCTGAAGATTTCTTTTATTTCATCAACGATTACTGGAAAATTCGGCAAAGGGCAATGTCTTTGTCTCCTGAAGACAAGATTTTTTAAATTTCTAAAAAGAGAGTTTGATAGCGGAAAGCAAGGAGGTGTGTCATGAGAAAATCAGCAATGTCATTCCTGCGAAACTTATCCCTGCATGTATTAAGCAGGGAACAGGAATCCATTTCTCTTTATTTTAATAATGGGTAGAACCGTTGATTTTGTGGTTATTTTTGACGATGGGGTAAGAAAGCGTCATTATCATGAAACCGATAAAGGCAGGGTTTAAGGGGG